>CAZOAD010000003.1:57707-86213 GCA_964577705.1 uncultured Mesohalobacter sp. | reverse complement strand
CTTGATCCTGAATTAAATGATTGATTTTTAGTCAACCAATTTCAGGAAAAGACAGTTTTTCATATGTTTGCTAACGTTCTGTGTATGGACAGTAGGGCTATTTTGAAGCACTTATTTTCGGTTTACCACTAAGCCAAAACAAACGTTTTTACTTTACTTTTTTGTTAAACGTCAAAACTTTGTTTTGGCGTTGCCTGCTCGAAGAACAGTACTTTCAATTTATCAATTAATGCCCTATTGGCTATACACCTTGTTGGCGAGTCGTATTTTCATTCTTGTTTGAACACGGTTTCTGAGAAATATTCAAAGCCATTTTTCGACAAATTTCTCTTTTTTGACAGCTCATTGAAATATAATTCTATCTCATTTTCAGGATTATATAGGACTTTCTTTTTGACATTCTCAAATTCTTCTGTTTTATATTTACGTGGATTAGGATGACCAGTTCCAAAGGTAGATTGTGCTTCATAGAAAAGTATATAGTAAAGTGCCTTGAATTTGAAATCACTCGACTTTAAAATATCTAAATCCTTTTCTGAGATTTCGAACTCGAACTCCATATCTGAGTGACCTGAAGCAACAGGAAAGCAGTACATTAAACTCGAGTAACTTCTATATATAAATGGGCTATAACCTTTATTTAAACTGTAGACTTCATCGTCCCTTTTCATAATTAGTCATTTAAAATGCTCGCCAACGTAGGAATAAGGCTACTGTTATCTATATATCCATTATGCTTATACTAATATATTTTCAAATATATATAACTTTTTGTGTATTTCTATCGTATACGAATAAAAGTTAAGTTCTAAACCATTCTACTTGAAACAAGCCTTTACAAGAGTAGTTTATTTTTGATTTTGATACCTATTAAGTAAAAAGGAAAAAATATATTTAAGACAGCTGAGTGATTAGAAATACGAAAATGACATTTGAAAGTATTTCAACTACAGTATTATTAGACGCGTGCATATGGGAGTCAAATAAATCTGTTTTTCGAGGATCTTTTAGTATTTTACTAAGGTTTGGTAAGGTCGACAAGTAAATAAACGGTAATTGTTTTTAAAAATTCAACGTACCAAGACCCCGATAAAATTCATGGTGATTTCCAATACGACGATGACAAAAAATCAATCATAGCCATTTGTTAGATAGTTTTGAGGTTTATTTCCCGATACAGAAATTGGCAAAGATATTACCCAACAACTCATCATTGGTGACCTCGCCAGTAATCTCTCCGAAATGGTATAGGGCCTGGCGGATGTCGATGGCCAGTAAATCGGTGGTTAAGCCCTGGTTGAGGCCTTCCTGAACTTTGTTGATTTCCTCCAAAGCGAGGAGTAAGGCATTGTAGTGCCTGGAGTTGGTCACGATGCTGTCGTTATTTCTCAAAGCACCATCGTCGACATAACTAAGCAACTGGTTTTGAATGGCGTCGATACCCGTTTTGTCTTTGGCTGAGATAAAAAGCAAATCCGCGTAGTCTTCCCTCAAACGGTTTTTATTGTCTTCGGTGAGTAAGTCGGCCTTATTGGCGAGTAGGAGGAAAGGACGCTCTGGGAAGGCCTCTTTCAGCTGGGTGATGTCCTCCTGAACCCGCTGCCACTCGTTATCGATCAGTTGATGCTGCTTGTCGAAGACTTTGGGCGTATCGATGAGTTTGATGATGACTTGGGATTGCTTTATTTTTTCGAAGGTACGTTGGATGCCGAGTCCTTCTATAGTGTCCTGGGTTTCTCGTATACCTGCAGTGTCGATAAAGCGAAAACCGATGCCCCCGATAGAGATTTCGTCCTCAATCGTATCTCGAGTGGTCCCCGCTATGTCACTTACAATGGCGCGTTCCTCATTGAGTAATGCGTTGAGCAAAGTAGATTTACCTACATTGGGCTCACCTACAATGGCAACGGGAATTCCATTTTTAATGACGTTTCCCACCGCAAAAGAGTCGATGAGTCGGGATAGGACCTTTTGAATTTTAAGTACCAAAGCCTGAAATTGCTCTCGGTTGGCAAACTCCACATCTTCTTCGGAGAAGTCGAGCTCAAGCTCCATCAAGGAGGCAAAATCCAGGAGCTCCTGTCTCAATTCCTGCAGTTGGTTGGTAAAGCCACCCCGCATCTGTTGCATGGCCAGTTGGTGGCTTGCAGCATTATCGCTGGAGATAAGGTCGGCTACGGCTTCTGCCTGACTTAAGTCCATCTTGCCATTGAGGAAAGCTCTCAATGTAAATTCCCCTGGCTTTGCCGAGCGACAGCCTTTGGAAATAAGCAACTGAATAATTTCTTTTTGAATAAACGCACTCCCGTGGCATGAAATTTCCACCGTAGGTTCTCCGGTATAGGAGCGCTGACCTCTAAACACACTCACCAAAACTTCATCCAGGATGCGTTCGCCACTACGGATTGTTCCTAGTTGAAGGCTATGACTCTTCTGGTCTAGGATAGAAACTCCATTTCGGGCGTAGAATAGGGGGGCGCAAAACTCTAAAGCTTTTCCTCCGCTTACTCTTATGATGGCAATAGCTCCGCTTCCGGAAGCTGTGGCAAGGGCTACAATAGTGTCATTGTTTATCATACTGCAAATTTACAGTCTGTAACTCAATTTAAAATGATTTTTGTGTAGAATTGAACTTTTAGCTCTTGTTTTTAAGATTTAATTGTTAACTGGTGTAACAATTTAGACTCATTCGCGTCCAATAAAAAAACACAATTATGGAAGTATACCAAGACCCTATATTAAGAGAAGATCGTCAACTCTTGCTGTTTACACATTTGTCTCAACTCCTCACCTACGTCACTGGATTTGGTGGATTTGTAGTTCCGCTGGTGATTTGGCTCACCCAAAAGGATAAAATAGAGCAGATGGATGTTCAGGGCAAGCAGATTTTAAATTTTCAATTGACGATGCTGTTAGCCGCTTTAATTTCTGTTCCCTTGATGTTGATTTTGGTAGGTTTTGTGATAGCAGCTGCGGTTGGACTCTTGAGTTTAATTTTTCCAATTGTGAATGCCATAAAAGCGAATAATGGTGAACCCACACATTATCCATTATCCATTGAGTTTTTTAAATAATTGAACCTTAAAGAGTTATTTTTCGTAAATAAAACCAGCCAAGAAAAAGTAGTTTGTTTTTAGTTTGTTTGAATCAAAACAGCCTCCAAATAGGAGGCTGTTTTTGTTTTTGGTTGATCTCACTTTGTTATTGATTACCCAGCATGACTGGCATGACGAGCATAGTGATGTGTTCGCCCTGCTCCAAACCATCTACAGGAGTAAGAATTCCTGCCCGGTTGGGTAAACTCATTTTGATTTTGATGTCGTCAGAATTAAGGTTATTCAACATTTCAGTTAAAAACTTAGAGTTGAAGCCTATGGTCAAGTCATCTCCCTGGTAATCGCAAGTGAGACGCTCTTCAGCCTTATTGGAGTAGTCCAAATCCTCAGCTGAAATATTTAATTCCGCACCTGCGATTTTTAGTCGGATCTGGTGGGTGGTTTTATTAGAGAAAATTGACACACGTCTTACCGAGCTCAAAAATAAAGAACGGTCGATAGTGAGCACGTTTGGATTTTCTTGTGGAATCACTGCTTCGTAGTTGGGATATTTCCCGTCTACCAGGCGGCACGTTAGTTCTACATTTTCAAAACTAAACTTGGCATTGGATTCGTTGAATTCTATCTGTACATCGTCTTCACTTCCTAACAAAACCCCTTTTAAAAGATTCAAAGGTTTCTTAGGCATTATAAACTCGGCAGGCTTATCGGTTTTGATATCCGTTCTGGAATACTTAACCAGTTTATGGGCATCGGTCCCTACAAAAATCAAAGCTTCCTCAGTAAATCTAAAAAAGACACCGTTCATCACCGGTCTTAGATCATCGTTACCCGTGGCAAAGATGGTTTTGTTGATGGCGGTGGCCAGGATATCGCCTACCAATACCGTTTGACTGGCATCTTCAATAGAAACAGGAGTAGGAAAGTCATCAGCATTAGCGTAAGCCAATGCGTATTTACCTTGCTCAGAGCTTATTTCAATGGTATGGTTATCTAGTTTATGAAAAGTAAGCGGCTGCTCAGGAAAAGCTTTCAATGTATCCAAAAGCAATCTCGCCGGAACTGCAATTTCACCTTCATCACTAGACTCAACCTCTAGTTTGGCGCTCATCGTTGTTTCCAAGTCGGATGCAGAAATCTTAAGGGAATTGTGATTCAATTCAAATAAAAAATTATCCAGAATTGGCATCGTATTATTGTTGTTGATTACCCCACCAAGAGTCTGGAGGTTTTTCAACATATATGTACTGGAAATGATAAATTTCATGTGATTAAAGTATTTGATCTATGCAAATATATTTTTTTCTACTGAATAATGACTCATTCTTAAGCCATCCTGGTGTATTATTCAACCAAAGTGTCTTTTACGAGCTCGTCTTTATATTCCCATTGGGATAAACCGCCTTTGAGCTGGTATATTTGTTTAAATCCTGCATTTTTTAAAATATCAGAACATGTTTGGGATCTTCTTCCTGTTCGGCAATAGACAGCAACAGGCTTGGATTTATCCAGAAGTTCTATCTTTTGAGCAAATTCATCGTCGTAGATCAGGTTTTGTGCACCTTCCAGATGTCCTTCACGAAAGTCTTCCAGAGATCTCACATCGATTAACTGTACAGAATCTAAGACCATGAGTTCTTTCATTTCTTCTGAAGAGACCATCGTAGCTGAGTCCTGCTCTTGTTTGCAGGAGACCGTAAGACCAAGTAAAATAGTGGCAAAAACTAAAATCTTCATCTTTATTTTTTTACTTCTCCAGTCCAGTCCAAGATGCCACCTTCGAGATTATAAGCATTTTCTATTCCTGCTTTATTCATCAGTTGACAAGCCATTTCACTTCGTCTTCCCGATCTGCAATAGACGTAATAGTCCTTATCTTTTGGAAGCTTTTCAATTTCTTTCATAAATTTTGAAGAATCTTGAATATTGATAAGTTTTGCACCCTCAATATAACCTTCTTTATATTCATCTGGGGTTCTTACATCTATAATTTCTGCCTGCTTTGAAGCTTTAAATCCTTCTATCCAGCTTTTTTGGTTTAAATTTTCCATTGGTATTAATTAAAATTTGAAGGTAAAAATACAACAATCTTGGCACCTAGCCCGAGTTCAGGCTCAATTCTCTTTTAATTTTCCTGATTTTGAAATTTAACAAAGCTTTTAAATATAGGTATTGTATTAGCTACTACATTTGTATCGACAACTATTGTAAAGACATGATAATCGAAAAGGAATTAAAAATCTCAAAACAACTTCCAGAATGTAAAAGAGCTCTGTTGAATATGCTCTATACTGGCAATTGGATCACAGATGAAATAACCTCCGCACTTAAACCTTTTGATATCACCACTCAGCAATTTAATGTCTTGAGAATATTAAAAGGAAAGAAAGGACAAGCTTGTTCTTTACAAACCATTCAGGAACGTATGATAAGTAAAATGAGTAATACGACTCGTCTGGTGGACAAATTGATTTCAAAAAACTACGTACAAAGAGAGCAGTGCGAGTCCAATCGCCGCAAAGTTGATATTACCATTACAGAGGAAGGGATCAGGGCTTTGGAAGTGATTAATGAAGCAGTTGATGCCGCAGAATCTAAAATCACCAACAATCTTAATCAAACTGAACTTAAAGATTTAAACGATTTATTAAATAAACTTAGAACAAAAACCTATGAATAATTACATTGAAAAATTACACTGGCGTTACGCCACCAAACAATTTAACCCAGATCGTCAAGTATCGGAAGAAGATTTGGAAACTCTGCTCGAGGCGATCAGATTATCAGCTTCATCTTATGGATTACAACCCTATGAAGTTATCGTCATCAAAGATCCTGAAGTAAGGGCTAAATTGAAACCAGCAGCATTTGGGCAGCCTCAAATTACAGATGCCTCTTGTTTACTGGTATTTGCATACAATACCAATGTAGACGAAAATTACCTCGATGCCTTCATCAAAAACAACAGTGAAACCAGAAATCAACCAGTCGAAGATTTTGATGGATTAAGAGATATGATAAAAAACTCTGTACTTACCTTTTCAGATGAAGTGAAGAAAGTTTGGGCTTCCAGACAGGTTTACATTGCTATTGGGAATCTTTTGTCTGCAGCTGCAGAATTAAAAATTGATACCTGCCCTATGGAAGGTTTCAATCCAAGTGAGTTTGATGAACTTCTGGATTTAAAGTCCAAGCATCTAAAATCGGTTGCACTGACCACTATTGGTTACAGAAGCGATAATGACCAATTACAAGATGCCAAGAAAGTAAGAAAATCTAAAGAAGAATTATTTACTATAATTTAAATACTAAACACAAATTTTAAACTTAAAAACTATGAAAATGAATGTATTAAAAGGGGCCTTGGCCACTACAGTAATTTTGAGCTTGGTAGCTTTTACCAACAGTATTGAAAAGAAAAAAGTAAATGTAAAGGAGAGCACCATCATGTGGGAAGGTGAGAAGTTAACTGGATCTCATGAAGGTACGATTCAACTAAAAGATGGTTTCTTTTTAATGGAAGATGGTGAATTGACAGGTGGTGAATTTACTGCTGACATGACTAGCATTGATGTAACCGACCTTGAAGGCGATAGCAGAAAAAAATTGATGGGACACCTTATGTCCGATGACTTTTTTGGTGTAGAAAACTACGAAACTGCAAAATTTGTTATCACTACAGTTGCTAAGAAAGGTGATGTGTATGGTGTTTCAGGAGATTTAACTATCAAAGGAAAAACCAACCCAATCGCTTTTGATATGAAAATGGGAGAAAATTCTGCTACTACCAAGCTTACTATCGATAGAACAAAATACGATGTAAGATATGGCTCAGGGTCTTTCTTTGATAACCTTGGAGACAATACTATTTATGATGAATTTGATCTTACAATCAATTTAAAATTCTAATGGATTTGATTTGTTTTGATTAGGAACCTGCCAGAGATGGCAGGTTTTTTTTATGCAGTTTCAATTAGTGAGACGTATTGGTTTTCTCTCTATCAGCTTTGCATAGTGCTGCTTTGTATGGGATTGAGATTTTGAAGCTGAGACCTAAGCAGGTTTGAAATAGTCCCAGGTCACTTTCAATCCTTCCTGAACATTAAACTTCGGATTGTACCCCATCATTTTATTGGCCTTATCAATATCAGCGAGAGAATCCCTCACATCCCCGAGCCGTGGAGGTCCGTATGTTGCTTCTAATTTTACGCCAGAGGCTTCTTGTAAAGATGCCCAGAGCTTATTTAAGCTGATGCGTTCTCCAAAAGCCACATTATACACTTGATTTGTAGCTTTATTGTCTGCAAAAGCTGCTTTGATATTGGCCTGAACCGCATTTTCTACAAAAGTAAAATCACGAGTTTGCTCTCCGTCACCATTCATGGTCGGAGGGGTTTTATCTTTTAGCGCTTGCATAAATAAAGGGATAACAGCTGCATACGCCCCTTCCGGACTTTGTTTTGGCCCAAATACGTTAAAATATCTTAGTCCTATTACTTCGAGTCCATAGGTTTTTGCAAATACATCGGCATAAAGCTCATTCACATATTTGGTCACGGCGTAAGGCGAAAGCGGTTTACCAATAGTGTGTTCTACCTTTGGTAGAGTAGGGCTATCCCCGTAGGTAGAACTAGAGGCTGCATAAACAAATCTGCTTACTGTTTGAGAATTTTTAGAGGCTACAAGCATGTTCAAAAATCCAGAAACATTTACTTCATTGCTGGTAATGGGATCGTTGATGGATCTTGGTACAGAGCCCAAAGCTGCCTGGTGCAGAACCACATCTATGCCTTTAACTGCTTTTTGGCAGTCTTCTAATCTTCTAATGTCTCCTTCTTGAAATTCAAAGTTCACTTCAGATTCAAATTCTGAAATATTTTCAAAATAACCATTTGATAAATTATCCAGAACCCGAACTTTTTTGGCACCAAATTTTAAAAGGTATTCAACGATATTGGAACCGATAAAACCTGCGCCTCCTGTTACTAAAAAACTAACTTGACTTAAGTCTTTATCGTGATAAGCTTCAGCATACATCATAATCTGCCGTCAATTTTTTCGGTTGGTAAAAAGGACTTGACATCAAAAACGACTGCCTTTTCATTTTTTAAAGCCTTAAAATCCAAATCGAGAAATTCTTTATGGGAAACGGCAAGTACAATAGTATCGTAGGTAGACTTCAGTTCATCACATCTCAATAAATCTATTCCAAATAGTGTTTTGACTTCTTGTTTATTGGCCCAGGGATCACAAACATCCACCTGCATATTATAGGCTTTTAATTCTTCGATGACATCTATGGCTTTGGTATTTCTCGTATCGGGGCAATTCTCTTTGAAGGTGATCCCCAGGACCAGAGCTTTGCCATTCTTGACTTTTGCTTCTTTATTGAGCATCAGCTTGATGACCTCATTGGCCACATACTTACCCATACCATCATTCATTCGTCTTCCAGATAAAATGATTTCAGGATTGTAGCCGACTTCAAGTGCTTTTTGAGCCAAATAGTAGGGATCCACACCAATACAATGCCCACCGACTAAGCCAGGGGTATATTTGGTAAAATTCCACTTGGTCGCTGCGGCCTCCAGGACGTCATTGGTGTCTATATCGAGTAATCTAAAAATTTTGGATAGCTCATTTACAAAGGCGATGTTGATATCTCTTTGAGAATTCTCAATCACCTTAGCTGCTTCAGCCACTTTGATGCTGCTCGCTAAGTGAGTTCCGGCAGTAATTACTGAAGCGTATAATTCATCTACTTTTTTTGCAATCTCTGGTGTAGACCCCGAAGTTACCTTCAAAATAGTAGTTACTGTATGTAGCTTGTCTCCTGGATTAATTCGTTCAGGAGAGTAGCCTGCAAAAAAATCTTTATTGAAGGTTTTACCTGAATGCTCTTCCAGAACAGGCACACACACCTCTTCTGTTACTCCAGGGTAAACGGTAGATTCATAAATTACGATATCTCCATCTTTCAGTAATTTACCGATGGTTTCACTGGCTTTGATCAACGGAGTGAGGACAGGTTGTCTGTTTTTATCGGTAGGCGTTGGAACCGTTACAATATAAATGTTAGCCTCTTTCATGTCTTCAGGATCTGTAGACAATTTCATGGCAGGAATTTCACCTTCAGTTAGAGCTGTCTTTAGATCTTTATCCGACACCTCGAGTGTATGATCCACGCCGTTATTAAGCTCATCAACTCTAGACTGATTGATGTCAAAGCCAATAACAGGATACTTTTTTGCAAATGCTACAGCTAGGGGTAGACCTACATATCCAAGGCCTATGACAGCTATTTTAGGATGACTCATAAGTGGAATAGTGTTATGCGTTAAAAATTTTCTTTAGTTTTCTTTTGATTCGTTTTCTTAAAGATTGCTTGTTCTCATGCTGTAAGTAGCCATTTCCATAACGTCCGTAACCGTAACCATAGCCGTAACCATAATTGTAACCATAGCCATACTTGGCTTTATGTTGGAAATAGTTGAGGACAAAGCTAATGTTTTTCACTTCTCCTTTTTCATACTTTTCATTGATTACACTCAGCATGGCTTTTTTAGTGTAATTCTGTCTCAATAAGTATAGTGAAGCATCAGCATATTTTCCAAGATTTAAGGCATCGGACACCAAACCAATAGGAGGGGTATCCATGATGATACAATCATACTTTTCTTTTAAGGTTTTAAATAAAACATCCATCTTGTCCGACATCAATAACTCTGAAGGATTTGGAGGAACCGGCCCAGAAACAATGACGTCAAGGTTGTCATATTTGGTGGTTTGTGTAATGTCTTCAATCGAGTTCTGATCAATGAGATAGTTCACAACACCGATATCGTTCGTAATTTCAAAATCTTCGAAGATTTTAGGCTTTCTAAGATCCAAACCTATGAGTAAGGTTTTTTTACCACTCATGGAAAAAACGGAGGCCATGTTGATTCCTGTAAATGTTTTTCCCTCTCCACTAATGGATGAAGTGATGAGAATGGTTTTGTTTCCTTGAATGTGCTTTTGCTTAAAAATAAACTGCATACTCGTTCTCAATCCCCTGAAACTCTCAGCAATGGCAGATCTCGGTTTGGAAAACACAGCCAGGTTACTGCTGGTTTTGCTCTTTCCGACAACCCCTAATATCGGAATCGGAGATAATTTACCGATGTCCTTAGGATTATTGATTTTATTATCTAAAAATACCAGAAGAAACACAAAAACTAAAGGCACAAAACTACCTATGAGAAGGGCCATCACGTAATTGAGTTGTGTGTTGGGTCCAATTTTACCACCTCCAGTATCCATGGCTTTATCGATGATTTGCACATCACTCACATTGGCTGCTTTGATCAAACCTGCCTCATTTCGTTTGCTCAAAAACAAGCTGTACGTTTCTTCACTTATGGTGTAACGCCGTTCAATTTTTAATAAATCTTGTTGCTCTTTTGGGAGTTTTCGTATTTGTCGCTCAAGCTCGGCTTCATTTTGTCTTACCGTGCTTAGTTGTTCCTGAAGAATCTCCTTAGAAGAGTCAATATTTTCGAGTAAGACAGATTTATTAGCGTCGATTTGCCGGTCAATATCATCAAAAACAGGAGCATCGGTTTTTAAAGAGTAAGCGTACTTACTTCTCTGCTCAGAAAGGGCTACAATCTTACCAACAGCGGCACTTATGCTTGGCTCATCAATTCCTGCCACAGAAGGAGCAGGAACATCGGTATAATTTTGTCTATTTCTTAAATAGCTTTCTAATCTATTGTAATAATCCAGTTGTCTTTGGATTTCATTTTTCTCAAGATCCAAATTGGTAAGTCGTTGTCTTATTTCACTGCTTTCTGCAGTTAAATCAATAATGTCGTTGCTAATTTTAAATTGATTTAACTCCTCTTCAACAGATTTCAATTCCTTGGACTTTTCTGTCAGACTACTGTCTATAAAACGGATGGTTTTGGTAGCAAATAAGTTTTTTCTATTCAGCATATCTTCACTCAGGACGTAGACTGTAGTGTTGAGATAATCCACCAGTTTTTCTTTGTTGTTTCCATTCAACGAAAGCTTAAGAATAGAGCTTCCTTTGTTTTCAGGACTCACATTGATATCCTGAAATTGTTTGACGGTAGAGTAGTAGTTGTTGAATTGAAAATAATAAGGTTTACCTTCTAATACGGGTATTGTATTCCTTAGAATTTGTCCTTTAAAGTAAGGAGAGTCTATGTATTCTGAAGTCTTAAAGGTAGCTTTATAATTAGTTTTATCGGAGTACTTTCGTTCTTGCTCTTTAGAGGAATAATTGAAATAATTTAGATTTCCGGGTTCTTCATCTTCAAAAGTCAGGCTGAGTTCGAACGTATTTTTATCTAAAAAAGTGACGGTCATTTTCCTCCCCATGAGTTGGGGTTGAAGGCTATCTTCAACAGCGATAAACGGAACCCGGCCGTAAGCGTCTTCCATTTGATACTTTCCATCTTCAAAATACTGAATGTAATAGCCTAACCTATCTACAACTTTCTGGTTGTGCGTTCTTGTTTTAAGGGTAGTTACCGTGGTATTAACTTTGTCTGAAACTCCACCCCAGTTGAAAGTTAAGCTGGTATTGGATGTAAAAAATGGATTCTGATCATCTTTGATCGTAATTAAACTTTCAATCTGATAAATAGGTTGTTTACGGACATTGATGAAGTAAGCAATACTTAGTCCAATGAGGATACTGATGACAAATAAGTACCAATAGCTAAATATCTTAACTATAAACCCTTTAAAGTCAAAGTAGGCGTTGGATTCGCTAATTTCGAAATCTTCATCCATTAGAGTCGTATCAATAATATGGTGAGTCCTGTTAATAAAGAAAAAACAGTAGCTATAGTTCCAAATCCAGTTTCACCAATACCAAATGATTTTTGAGGTAGAGGATCTACTATGATTAAATCGTTAGGCTGTATGTAATAAAACGGCGAATTCACTGCTGAAATTTTTGTAAGATCTACTCTGTGTATACGTTGCCCTTCCGGGTATTGCCTCAAAATTTTCACATTCCGCCGATCGCCATAAATGGTAATATCGCCAGCATTGGCAATAGCCTCCATTATAGAAACCTGTTCTTTATAAATCACCTGACTTCCCGTACCTATTTCACCTAAGGTAGTGTATCGAAGTCCGGCTAATTTTACGGTGATAAATATATTGGCTTCAGATTTGAAGTAATCATTTAGCAATTTTTCCTCGAGTTTAAGCCGTATTTCTTCTAAGGTGAGTCCAATTACTTTTAATTGTCCTAAGGTTGGAATTCTTATCTCCCCGTGTCTATCGACCAGAAATCCGTCAAAGTAAGCCTTTTCTTCAGTGGTTGCTGTTGAGTTTTCTGCATCTCCTATAGGATTGAACATACTGGTGAGCTCCTGATCTAAAGCTTTCACTCGTATGCTGAGCAGGTCATTGATTTGCACCCTGTAAGGGCGTTGCATTTGTTGGATGGTAATCAAACTATCTGCAGGAGTGTCTTGGTCTTCAGCTAAGTAAGTCAGACGCTTTGTACTGATACAAGATGTAAGTGAAGTAATTGCAAATAAGACTAAAATGATCGATGTTAATTTCATCCAATGGTTAATTATTAACGCAAATATAGTTTTTGATTTAGAAACAAAAACTGATAACTTATAATTTATGTACGATAACGTTTAATTTTTAGATCAAGTGTTTTACAAGACCATAAATATTTAACTCTTTTTGATCCTTAGAATTGAATAAGAATACTATTTTTAAATGTTCAAAGAAATCATTTAAACACATACTATTTCATCAAAAAAATTGGCTAATCATAGCCGATATTTCAAATTTTTATTCTATATTATGAAAATACCATTTTTGAACGCCAGAGCTTTTATGAAGATTACTAACTTATTTTTTTAACGATGAAGCACACATCCAAATCAAAGGAGCTCCTGGACAGGAGAAAAAATATAGTCGCCAATGGTGTAGGTGTATTTAATACAGCTACTGTAAATGATGCCAAAGGAGCCATTATTGTAGATGCAGATGGAAATGAACTAATCGACTTTGCCGGAGGCATTGGAGTTGTCAATGCAGGACATTGCCCGCCACCTGTTGTTGAAGCTATACGCCAACAAGCCGGTAAATATTTACACACGAGTTTTAATGTGGTGACTTATGAGCCCTACATTCAACTCTGTGAAGAGTTGGCAGATATTCTTCCACATGGAGATGACACCAAGGTGATGCTTATAAGCACTGGAGCAGAAGCAGTGGAAAATGCAATTAAAATTGCACGACAAGCTACACAAAGACCAGCCGTATTGTGTTTTAGTGAGGCTTATCATGGTCGTACACTTATGGCGATGAGTTTAACGAGCAAAGTCAATTACAAATTTTCTTCCGGACCTTTTGCTCCAGAAGTTTATAGATTACCGTTTCCAAATTTTTACAAACATCCGGGTACTGAGACCGAGGAGGAATTTGTTGATATCGAATTGAGAAGGTTACGAGAAAGTGCAAACACTTTAGTCGATATCAATAGTGTTGCTGCAATTATCGTAGAACCAATTCAGGGTGAAGGTGGTTTCAATCCAATCCCGCAGAAATACCTTGAAGGTTTGCGTTCTTTTTGTGATGAGCATGGAGTGATGCTGATTTTAGATGAAGTACAAAGTGGATTTTGCAGGACAGGTCACTGGGCAAGCTGGCAGCATTATGGCGTTCAACCCGATCTTAGTACCTACGCAAAGTCTATGGGTTCAGGATTGCCAATAGCTGCAGTGGTTGGTAAAGCTGAAGTGATGGATGCCGCCTTGCCTGGAACTATAGGAGGGACTTATATTGGAAGTCCTGTATGCTGTGCAGCTGCATCGGCTACTATCAAGTACATGAAGGATATTAATCTTAATGAAAGAGCTCTTGAAATTGGGCATAGTGTTATGGAGCGTATGCGTCATCTACAGCAAGAGGTACAAGAAATTGGAGATGTGAGAGGAATAGGAGCGATGATAGGAATCGAATTTATAAAAGATAAAAATCCTAATTCTCCAGATACAGATTTGTGTCATAAAATTGTGAGAGGATGCGCTGATGAGGGACTTATTCTTTTGAGTGCCGGGACTCATAAGAATGTGATAAGAATATTATCTCCTTTAGTCATTACTGATGAAGAACTGAATAAAGGACTCGACATTTTAGAAAAACAAATTCTAAAACATACTCAAAGTACAACCAGCAAAATTTTAAGCTGGTTTAAATAACCAAATGAATAACACAGTTATCCGATAATGGATAATCCAAACCTAATTAAATACATACTGAATGAGACCTTTTGCAATTGCAGGAATACAAATGAAAGTATCAGCCGTAAATTCCAATGTTGAATTGATGAAGCTGAAACTTGATATTACAATGAGCCTCTACCCATGGGTAGAAATGGTAGTCTTTAGCGAATTGTGCGGTCACGGACCCTTAACACATACGGCAACAGAAATTCCGGGATCTTTTGAAAAAGAGATGCAGGCTATGGCTAAGAAACATGGCATTTGGTTATTACCTGGATCGATATTTGAAAAAAGTGAAGGTCATATTTACAATACCGCCACAGTTATAAATCCAGAAGGGGAAATTGTCACACGATACAGAAAGATGTTTCCATTTTATCCTTATGAGGTTGGGGTCACTCCAGGTTCTGACTTTTGCGTGTTTGATGTTCCTGGCGTGGCTAAGTTTGGAATTTCCATATGCTACGACATGTGGTTTCCAGAAACAGTGAGAACTTTAGCCGTAATGGGAGCAGAAGTAATTTTACACCCCACTATGACAGGCACTATAGACAGAGATATTGAATTGTCGATTGTGAGAGCAATGGCTGCCTGCAACCAGTGTTATTTCTTCGATGTTAATGGTCTTGATTCTGGTGGTAATGGTAAATCTTTGGTTTGCGGACCAGATGGACGGGTCATTTACCAGGCGGAAGGTAACGAAGAAATTTTTCCAATTGAATTGAATATTGACCGCGTCAAACGAAGTAGAGAACTAGGCGTCTTGAGACTGGGCCAGCCTTTAAAGAGTTTTAGAGACCATATTGGGCAGTTTAATATTTATCAACAAGGAGTGCATTTGCCTTACCTTAATTCATTAGGCCCACTTATAAAGCCTACCAAAATGGATACCCTGGCAAAACTCAAAATTCAAGAATACGATTACGAAAAAAGTCATACTACAGATCCAACAGGATATAAAGGATTTTCAAATAGTTAAACATTAGTATTTATGGGCGGAACAGCACCGAAGAGTAAACGACAACCTAAAGATTTTATCAGCTGGTTTGAAATTCCAGCGAACAATTTTCAGCAATCTGTGAATTTTTACAATCAGATTTTTGGAATTGACATGGAAACCAATAGCGATGAAAATTATGCCATGGCCTTTTTTCCAGTCTCTAATGGAGTTGGAGGGTCGATTGTCGCCGGACCCGGTGCAACTCCCGGAGATTCTGGTCCTTTGCTGTACCTCAATGCGGGAAAAGATCTCAACTTAGTTCTTAAGCATGTTGAAAATGCTGGAGGAAGAATAGTGATGTCAAAGACGCTCATCAATCAAGAATCTGGTTATTTCGCCATTTTTATCGATCCGGAAGGAAACAAAATAGCACTTTATTCAAGCCAATAATTACTTATGATAAATTCAAAACTTCAAATATCAAATTGTTACAACATCAACCAACTTCGTTTAGAGTCCTGGAATGCTTTAAAGCTAGAGTCCTCCAAACTTGGGGATAGTCCTAAAGGTTCGAAAGAAGAAAAAAAGCAAGTTGATAAAGTCAAGAATCTTCTCACAAGGCTGGATAGCATTGAAAGCTATTTTGCTTTACCTGGGGTTTCCAGAATGTATTTGTTACTTGAAATGATGGAAAGGCAAGAGTATACTGCTTTTGCTCATAAGGTGTCCGAAATCACTAAACTACTGGTAAGTGATAAATATAGAAGTAATCCTAATGCTCTAGAAGATGAGGACTTAAGCACAGACCAATTGGAAGCGATTGATAAATACGATGGAAAAGGTAAAAATTACTTTGAAGTTCTTTTTGTAGAAGATATTTCCCAACAAGAAGAGCACAAACTTCGAACTGATTTGAAAGAAGTCTGTACCAGCAATGATGAGTTTAATTATGGTATTGTGGTTCAAAAGACGTTTGAAGATGCGATGATTGCCTTAAAATTCAATAGCAATATCCAAGCAGTAGTCATAAGATATGCCCCACCTTACAAATCAAAAAAAATAACACCTATTCTGGAACCCTTTGTCCATAGTATTCTCAATATGAACATGAATTCTAAATCAGAGGTACGATTAGGTCCAGTGTTAGGTAGATTGGTAAAGAAATTCAGACCAGAAATTGATACGTATTACGTTACAGATACTGCTTTAGGAAACCTTAAGGACAACACTCTAAAGACCTTCGATAGAATTTTTTACAGAGCTGAAGACGTTCAGGAATTGCATTTAACCATTTTGAGAGGTATTTATAAGCGCTACGAAACTCCATTCTTTTCAGCTTTAAAAGAGTACAGTAAAAAACCAACTGGTGTTTTTCACGCCATGCCCATCTCTCGGGGGAATTCCGTTTTTAAATCCAGATGGATAAATGATTTCGGAAATTTCTACGGTAGAAACATGTTTCTGGCTGAAACGTCATCCACCAAAGGCGGTTTAGACTCCCTGCTTCAACCTACGGGAACTTTAAAAACTGCACAAAAAATGGCAAGTAAGGCTTATGGCTCACTCAATACTTTTTTTGTGACTAATGGAACCTCTACCTCCAATAAAATAGTGGTACAAGCACTGGTAAAACCCGGTGATGTTGTTTTGATAGACAGAGATTGTCACAAATCTCACCACTATGGTTTAGTACTTGCAGGCGCATATCCAGTGTACTTAGACTCTTACCCAATAGAAAAATATTTTATGTATGGCGCGGTACCTTTGCAACAAATCAAGGACAAATTATTGCAATTGAAAGAGGCTGGCCGAATGGAGCTGGTGAAAATGCTGTTACTCACCAATTGCACGTTTGATGGGTTTGTTTACAATGTGGAAAAAGTGATGGAAGAAATCTTAGCCATCAAGCCAGATATGATTTTCTTATGGGATGAAGCCTGGTTTGCTTTTGCGGGGTTCACCTACAACTACAAGCAAAGAACTGGGATGTTTGTTGCGCATAAGCTTTGTGAGAAATACAAAACTGAAAAATATAGAATTGAGTATGAAGAGCACATAAAAGGGCTGAAAAAAGGGGAAGTACCTAAACTTCCAGATCCTGATAAGGTTCGTATAAGAGTTTACTCCACCCAGAGTACGCATAAAACCCTGAGTAGTTTTAGACAGGGCTCTATGATACATATTTGGGATCAAGATTTTAGAAAGAAAACTCAAAATACCTTCATGGAAGCGTATATGACGCACACCTCTACTTCTCCAAATTATCAAATCCTTGCCTCTTTGGATGCAGGTAGGAGGCAGGTGCAATTTGAAGGCTATGAACTTGTAGAAAAGAGCATTGAGTTGGCGATGGTTTTTAGAGCGAAAGTCAATGATCATCCAAAATTAAAAAAGTACTTTGACGTCCTTACTGTTGCTGATTTTATTCCGGAAGAGTTTAGGTCTTCAGGTTTATCTGAATATTATGACCCAAAATCAGGTTGGAACAGGATAGAAGAAGCCTGGAAAAATGATGAATTTGTACTTGATCCAACTAAGATTACCATCCATATTGGAAGAACTGGTGTAGATGGGGATACGTTCAAAAACAAGTATTTGATGGATCAGTTCAGCATTCAAATTAATAAAACCTCAAGAAATACAGTCTTACTGATGACCAATATCGGGACTACTCGAGGGAGTATAACCTACCTTACTAATGCATTATTAAAAATTGCAGATGAGTTAGATCGTGAAATACAATCTTTGACCTCAAAAGAGCTTAAAATCCATCAGGCTAAAATCAATTCCTTAACCAAAGATTTTCCTCCGTTACCAGACTTCAGTTATTTTCACCACTCTTTTCAAGCTGTTCCAGGAGTTCCTGGAGGAAACATCAGAGAAGCATTTACGCTGGCTTACAGTGAAGATAATTATGAATATGTTCCTCTATCGGAATGCAAGTCTGCGATGGAAGGTGGTCGGGTTTTAGTAGCCTCTTCATTTATTATTCCTTATCCTCCAGGATTTCCTGTTTTGGTTCCCGGACAGGTGGTAAGCGACGAAATCATCCATTTCTTAACTGTTTTAGATGTTACTGAAATTCATGGATATTCGCCGGAACTAGGTTTAAGAGTGTTTAGAGATAGTGTTTTGAATAGGCAAAAAACAGTCACTTCAATTGGAAGTAATAGAAAAAAGAATTTAATCGATTAAAATTAACTTATGAGTTCAACTAAAGGAAATACTTCAAATAAACAAAACGGAAATCAATCTCAATCCAAACAAGCCACAATAACAGGCAAGGACGAGACTAAAATTCCGGTACGTGGAAAACAAAATGCTAAGACTAAGAAAGGGCCAGGTTCAAGCAAAGCGAGCTCATCTTCCAAAAGTAAATCAGTTAAAAAGACGACTAAAGCTTCTCTGGGAGCAATACCCAAAAAACGAGGAAGACCTAAAAAAGAGGCTCTGAATGGCATTTCAGATATCAGAAGGTCTTTTCATAAAAATGAAGAGCCTTTATACTTCATAAGTGCAACCAATTTTAATCTTCTTGGTGCTGATGAATGGATCAAAGGATTTAGATTTATTACTTACATCGAATGCTTTGATGGACAACATCCCAACGTGTTTTCTCCTAAAAATGAAATACCTCACGATGATTTTGAAGGTATAGAAGACATCAATAATTACTTATTGCAGCATCCTGAAGTACAAGACTATTTAAAGACCAGAAGTGTTGACGGAAGAGCAGGGAAAGCCATGTTTCTAATGTTCAATGAGGAAACAGAAAGATTGGCTGAAAAATTGGGATTGGAAATCATGTTTCCTAAAGCTGAAATGAGGACATTTCTAGATAACAAAGTCAATACCAACAGGATTGCAGAGAAAGCTGGAGTCGCTTGTGTGCCCTATGTACTCTCTAAGGTAGAAAGCTATGATCATTTATGTGAAGTGTCCAAGCATCTCGGTAACGAACTGGTTATCCAAACTCCTTTTGGAGATTCTGGTCATACCACCTTCTTTATTTCCAATGAAGAAGAATACCTCGAGTATGCAGATGAAATTGAGGAAGAAACTGAAGTAAAAATCATGAAACGTATTCGTTGCAGAGGAACTGCAATTGAAGCCTGTGTAACAAGACATGGTACTATTGTTGCTCCACTAATGACAGAATTGGTTGGTTTTAAACAATTAACTCCTTACGAAGGCGGCTGGTGTGGTAACGAAATATATCCAGATGCCTTTACACCAGAATTAAGACAAAAAGCAGTTGATTATACCCAGCTCTTTGGAAATCAATTGAGAGAAGAGGGGTATAAAGGCTATTTTGAATTGGATTTCCTTATCGATCAGGATAATGGAGAAATCTATCTAGGAGAACTAAACCCAAGAGTTACCGGCGCGAGTTCGATTACAAATCATGCTGTTTTTGCCCTGGCAGATGCCCCCTTATTTGTCTTTCATATTTTAGAGTGGATGAATATTGATTACGCTTTAGACGTTGAAAAGCTAAATAAACGTTGGGCAGATCAACAAAACATTGATAGCTGGAGTCAGTTGATTGTAAAACATACCACCGATACTATTGAATATGTAACGGAATCTGCAAAATCTGGGATTTGGAAAATGTACGATACAGGACATATTCAATTTGATAGAATGGATACCCATAGGCGTGCTGTTCAAAATGAAAACGAAGCCTTCTTCATGAGAATAGCCAAGAAGGGAGATTACCTCTATGAAGGAGCAGACATGGGGATTTTGGTAACGAGAGGACGCATGATGACCGATGACTTTAAATTGAATGATAGAGCAAAAAACTGGATTAAAGCGATTCGATCTCACTTTTCATCGGTTATGGTTGAAGACAAGCGAAAGTCAAAATTAACCGGATCGTTAACTAAATAACTGTGACAACTTATAAAATATATAAATCTCTTTATGCAGATTCAATTTAATACGATTTCAGAACCTAGTTTGCCAGGTGCAAAATGGCAAAACTTGTTCTACACGCATTGGGAGGCTTATAGTAAGTGGTTAATTGAAAATGACAAAGAAGTTCCAACTTCAGATTTGGGAACCTCTCAATTGGCCCTTAAAACCTATATGCCCGAGTTTTATCCAACCTACCAAAGGCTTTGCCATCTCGTCAATGCAGATGAGGTGGCGGCTAAATTTTTAACCGGTTATCAGCCTCCATTTTATGTAAGTGGTTGTTCAAATGCTGTTTTGGAAGGTGATGATTTTCAATTGGTTCGAAACTACGATCATCATCCAGACTTATTTGAAGGGATTCAGATATTAACCCAATGGAATGAAAAAAAAGTAATTGCCATTAGCGATTGTTTGATTGGAGTTTTGGATGGTATCAACGAAGATGGGTTGGTGGTATCACTTACCTTCGGAGGTAGAAAAGTGACGGGGAAAGGGTTTGGGATTCCTTTTATCTTGAGATATATCCTGGAATTTTGTTCCAATGTAGACGAGGCAGTGGATGTTCTAATTCGAGTTCCTTCCCATATGGCTTACAATGTAAGCGTGGCAGATAAATCCGGTACTTATAAAACCATACGAGTGGCTCCCAATGAAAAAGCAGTGATCACAAATTCAGCATTCACTACAAATCATCAGAAAAAAGTAGATTGGCCTGAAAATGCCAGATTCAATAAGACAGTCGAACGTTCCTTATTTTTGAGTCATTTATTGGAAGAAGATAACCTTTCTGCAGAAGATTTAGTTGCTGCTTTCCTTAGGAAACCTCTTTACAATGACTTATTTAAAGAAGGTTTTGGTACTTTATTTACAGCGGCCTATCAGCCTAAATTAGGTCAGGTAGAGTTGTATTGGCCTGGTTGTAAGATCGTTCAAAGTTTCGATGATTTTGAAGAAAAAGAAGTATGGGTTGAACTCAAGCAGAGAAAAAGAAGACCAAAAAGTAATCAGTTTGCCATGCCTTATAAGGGTCATACGGCCAAAAATATCACCTATTCCAATCCTTATTTGGACAAAGCTGAGCCAAAAAAATCAAAAGACATTACCAAAGAGTTTATCAACGAAGTTTGGTCAACCCTTAAGTCATAAATTAATTTTCAATAACCTAAGCCTTGTATTCCATGCTGAATTTTTTATAATTGAATACAAAGTAAACTTATACATCAATGAAATTTCAAAGCACAAATCCTTATAATGGCGATCACATCGCAGAATATACATCGCTCACGACAGCAGAGCTTAAGCAAAAGCTCAATGCTGCTTCTGAGGCTTTTAAAACCTGGAGTAAAACTCCTTTATCGCATAGAACAAAGCTGATTAAAAAAGCAGGAGAAGTCTTAAGAACCAATGTTGAAGACTACGCCAAAGTTATCACCTTAGAGATGGGAAAACCTATTTCTGAATCCAGGGCTGAAATAGAAAAGTGTGCCTGGGTTTGTGAGTATTATGCAGAACATGCAGAAGAATTTTTAGCTCCAGAGCAAATAGAAACCGACGCTAGTAAAAGTTTTGTAAGACACGACCCCATAGGGACAGTTTTTGCAGTGATGCCGTGGAATTTCCCCTTTTGGCAGGTGTTTAGATTTGCAGCTCCGACCTTAACCTCTGGAAATACAGGGTTATTGAAGCATGCTTCTAATGTGTTTGGCTGTGCCGAAAAAATTGAAGAAGTATTTATAAAAGCGGGATATCCTAAAGCAGTCTTCCAAAATTTAATTTTTCATCACGATGAAAGCGAAACCGTTGTCTCTCATGAGGCAGTCAAAGCGATTACGCTTACAGGAAGTGAAAGGGCAGGTTCTTCAGTAGCACAATTAGCAGGAAAATATATCAAGAAAAGCTTGCTGGAGCTAGGAGGAAGTAACTCATTTATCGTGTTGGAGGATGCAGATATGGATCAAGCTGTCGAGACCGCTATAAAGGCTAGAATGATGAACAGTGGACAAAGCTGTATTGCTGCCAAGCGATTTATAATTCTAGATTCGGTCTACGATGAATTCGTGTCCAAGTTTGTTAAAGCTGCAAGTCAGCTAAAGGCTGGAGACCCTTCTTTGGAGGAGACACAAGTTGGGCCACTGGCTAGAAAAGATCTCGCTGAGGAACTTCAAAAGCAGGTTCAGGGGTCTATAAAGAAAGGTGCGGAATTATTGCTGGGTGGAACACAAAAGGAGTGTTTCCATGAGCCTACCGTTCTTGGTAATGTAACTGAAGGCATGCCAGCATTTAACGAGGAAACCTTTGGACCTCTGGCAGCCATGATCAAAGCTAAATCCATAGACCATGCTTTTGAGCTATCGGAAAAATCAAGATTTGGATTAGGGGTGAGTGTATTTACAAAAAATACTGAAAAAGCCTTAGATTATGCAGAAAGGGTAAGTGATGGAGCTCTGTTTATCAATGAATTGGTGAAATCAGACCCCAGGTTGCCCTTTGGAGGAAGTAAAATTTCAGGCTACGGTCGAGAACTTTCCAGAGACGGGATGATGGAATTTATCAACAGGAAAGTCGTTTACATGAAATAACCAATGCGATGATGAACAAAAAATTATGTTTAGGGTTGGGTTTATTATTATGCTTAAGCATGACTTCCAAAGCTCAGCAATTTGTTGAAAGCTGGGATGGAGCACCCAATCTGGAAAGGCATCAGTTAACTTTAAATCTAATAGGCTTTCGCTACGAACTTGGCCTTTTTAAAAATGTAAGCATTTCCTCAAGTATTGCTCCAGGACTTGCCACCTATGAAGCCGGATACTCGTTTGGATTAGCCTGGCATACAAGAGTGAGATATTATCATAATTTTAAAAAACGCTACAACTTTGGGATGGAAGTTATAGGAAATTCTGCCAACTATATTGCACCTGCTAGAACCGTCTTTTGGGAACCAGTACAATTAGTAAATAATCTGGATGATATAGGCCAATTTTCATTAGCCTTTTACGGAGGCGTTTATGGATGGCAAAGAACCAATACAAAAGGGTTTAACACGACATTTGAAGTTGGTTTAGGCTATTATGATGGAATCGGGGTTTCCAGTGGCTTTGGACCATTGTTTAATTTTACCTTTGGCTGGGTACCTGGAAGAAAAAAGTCAAATAAAATAATCAAAGTGAATTAAGTACCCAGAAAAGCTTAACCCTTGAAAACACTTCTTTTTTCAAGGGTTTTGTATTTTTTGACTTAGCTAGTCAATCCAGGAATATCGGGTAAACCATCTTTGGCGACTGCAGAAATTTCTGCTTCGTTCACCTCTCCAGCTTTTTTAATGGCTTTGTTGAGCGTTAGAATTAAATAATCTTCTAGTTGCTCTTTGTCTTGAAGCAGCTCGTCATCTATTTCAATTGATTTTAATTCTCGATTAGCCGTTATTTTCACATTCAAAAGGCCGTCATTGCTTTTTTCTTGAAGGGTGACTGTATCTAAACGTTTTTTAGTTTCTTCAACTTTAGCTTGGGTTTCTTTGATTTTATTCATCATACCCATCATATCTCCAAACATAATTTTATTTATTTTAAGATTTACAAAATTAGTATATTGTCAGACCATAACCTTAAACAACCTGTATAAATTTAAACCCAGTCTTATGAAACAATTAATTACTGTTCTGGCCTTAAGCTTTATATTTGCAACTTCTTGTAAAAACGATACTTCGAAGATGATAAATACAGACATAAAACCACCTCTTGCTCAAAAGAAACCTAAAACACTTTCCATTCATAATGACGATAGGATAGATAATTATTACTGGATGAACGACAGAGAAAATCCTGAAGTTATAGATTATCTTAATGCAGAGAATCAATATTACGAAGAATCAACTGCTCATACCAAAGATTTTCAAAACAAGTTGTTTGAGGAGATGAAATCGAGAATCAAAGAGGACGACACTTCAGTACCATACAAAATGAATGGTTACTGGTACCAAGTGAAGTATGAGAAAGGTAAAGATTATCCTATCTATACCCGAAGAAAAGGCACGATGGATGCTGAAGAAGAAATCATGTTTGACTGTAATGCAATGGCAGAAGGTCATGCTTACTTCAATCTTGGGGGTGTAAGTGTAAGTCCAGACAATACCTATGCTTCTTTCGGAATTGATACGGTGAGCAGAAGAAAATATACCATTCAAATAAAAAACTTGAAGACTGGTGAAATCTTACCAGAACAAATCGAGACTACCACTGGAGGTTCCACCTGGGCCAATGATAACCAAACGCTTTTCTACACCAGAAAAGATGAGCAGACATTGAGGTCCAATCAAATTTTTAAGCACAAGCTCGGCAATTCGCCAGATCAAGATCAGCTTGTTTTTGAAGAAACCGATGAAACGTTCAATACTTACGTTTATAAAACCAAGTCGAAAGATTATATTCTTATTGGCTCTTCCAGCACCATGTCTGATGAATATCAAATGCTGGATGCCAATCAACCCGATGGTGAGTTTAAACTATTTTCAGAGCGAAGACGAGGTTTGGAATATGATTTAGCTCACTATAAAGATCATTTTTATATCCTTACCAATAAAGATGATGCTCAAAATTTTAAACTGATGAAGACATCAGTAAAGTCAACTTCGGAGGATCAGTGGGAAGAAGTAATACCTCATAGGAAAGATGTGCTTTTGGAAGGACTGGATATTTTTAATGATTTCTTAGTCACTAGTGAAAGGTATAATGGACTAACCAGGATCCACGTTCAAAGATGGGACGAGAGCGACGATTACTACTTGCCTTTTACAAGCGAAACATACACGGCGAGACCAACAACTAATGTTGATTTTGATACAAATAAGTTAAGGTACTCTTACAATTCGCTTACTACACCATCTTCGGTAATTGAGTTTGATATGGTGGACAAATCTGAAACCATTTTGAAAGAGCAGGAAGTTCAGGATCCCAATTTTGATAAAAACAATTACATTTCTGAAAGAATCTGGGCTACAGCTAGTGACGGTACTGAAATACCCGTGTCTTTAGTTTACAAGAAAGGCATCAAAAGAAATGGCAAAAATCCACTTCTTCAATACGGTTATGGAAGCTATGGAGCAACTATGGATCCTTACTTTTCAACGACCCGGTTATCTTTATTGGATCGTGGGTTTATTTATGCCATTGCACATGTAAGAGGTGGAGAATATCTTGGAAGAGATTGGTATGAAAATGGAAAATTACTTCACAAAAAGAATACGTTTACAGATTTTATTGAAGTTTCAAATTACTTGATAGAGCAAAAGTATACATCTCCAGACCACTTATACGCCATGGGTGGAAGTGCAGGAGGATTATTGATGGGTGCAATTATAAACATGTCACCAGAATTATATAATGGAGTTGTGGCAGCTGTTCCTTTTGTAGACGTTGTCACAACTATGCTTGATGAAACAATTCCATTAACAACAGGAGAGTACGATGAGTGGGGTAATCCTAATGACAAGGAATATTACGAGTATATCAAAACCTATTCACCATACGATAATGTGGAAGCTAAAGACTATCCTAATATGTTGGTGACAACAGGTCTATATGATTCTCAAGTTCAATATTGGGAACCAGCTAAGTGGGTGGCGAAATTGAGAGAATTAAAAACTGATAATAACCGATTATATTTAGAAACAAATATGGATGCTGGTCATGGGGGTGCTTCTGGTCGATTTGAGGCTTTAAAAGAACTAGCTAAAGATTATGCTTTTATTCTGGATCTGGAGCAAATAACAGAGTAATCGGAAAAAAAGTCGTAATTTAGCCCCCTGTTATTTATTTAATAGACATCACATACGTGAAAAGACGTTGGTTTTATGCATAAAAATTTGAATGTTCACGACAACTTGCTATCAATGGTGGGTTGTACACCATTAATTAGATTAAAGAATATTACCCAACACTTCCAAGGAGAATTTTTAGCTAAATACGAGGCTCAAAATCCTGGTTTATCCTCCAAAGATAGAATAGCTCATTATATTATTGAAAGGGCTGAAAAGAATGGAGATTTAAAACCTGGGGATACAATTATAGAAACCACTTCTGGTAATACAGGTTTTAGTATTGCGATGGTAGCAGCTATTAAAGGTTATAAGTGTATACTTGCCGTAAGCTCAAAGTCATCTAAAGATAAAATTTCTTTGCTCAGAACCATGGGTGCAGACGTTACCGTTTGTCCTTCCAATGTGGCTCCAGAGGATCCGCGATCTTATTACGAAGTTGCTAAACGCATTCATAAGGAAACACCTGGGTCTATTTATATCAATCAATATTTTAATGAACTTAATATCGATGCTCACTATCTAACTACCGGTCCCGAAATTTGGTCACAAACTGAAGGGGAGATAACTCACCTAGTCGCTTGTAGCGGAACAGGTGGTACTATTTCTGGGACAGCTAGGTATCTGAAAGAGCAAAATCCTAAAATTCGAATTTTAGGTATTGATGCCTTTGGATCTGTACTTCAAAAGTTTCATGAAACGGGTAAACTAGATAAAAGTGAAATTTATCCTTATAAAATTGAAGGACTTGGCAAGAATTTAATTCCTACTGCTACAGATTTTGATAGCATCGACAAATTTACTAAAGTAAGCGATGAGGAAAGTGCTTATATGGCTCGAGATATTGCAAAAGCCGAAGGTATGTTCGTTGGCTATACCAGTGGAGCGGTTATGCAAGGAATTAAACAATTAGCAGCTGAAGGTGAATTTAATTCTAAAAGTAAAGTAGTCGCCATTTTTCCAGATCATGGCTCGAGATACATGAGTAAAGTTTTTTCTGACGCCTGGATGAAAGAACAAGGATTTACCAATTACCCTGGTTTAGAGGATGAACAAAACCAAAGCAATTTGAAAAAAGCCCACATCACTAATATCAACTAATTGATATTGGGTAAATTTGCAACACAAAACACATCACAATGAAAGATTTATTTTCAAAGATTTATAGAGATAAAGGTCCATTAGGTAAATGGGCAGATCAAGCTGAAGGCTATTTTGTATTTCCAAAACTGGAAGGACAAATAAGCAACCGGATGAAATTTCAAGGACGTGAAGTCATCACTTGGAGTATCAATGATTATTTGGGCTTAGCCAATCATCCTGAAGTGAGAAAAGCAGATGAAGAGGCAGTGAAAAAGTGGGGTAGTGCCTATCCTATGGGAGCCAGAATGATGAGTGGTCACACAGATCTTCACGAACAATTGCAAAATGAATTGGCTGAATTCGTTAGTAAAGAAGCAGCTTATGTGTTGAACTTTGGATACCAGGGTATCCTATCCACTATTGATGCCTTAGTAGGCAAAGATGATGTGATTGTCTACGATGTAGATGCTCATGCCTGTATTATTGACGGTGTACGCTTACACTTAGGCAAGCGTTTTACCTATAAACACAATGATCTTGATAGTATTGAATTGAACCTCGCCAGAGCCGAAAAAATCGCCGAACAAACCGGTGGTGGTGTTTTATTTATTTCTGAAGGTGTGTTCGGGATGAGAGGTGAGCAAGGAAAACTGAAAGAAATTGTTGAACTTAAAAAGAAATATAATTTTAGATTACTTGTCGATGATGCTCATGGTTTTGGTACCCTTGGTAAAACAGGTGCTGGAGCAGGAGAGGAGCAAGGCGTGCAAGATCAAATCGATGTTTATTTTGCAACCTTTGCAAAATCGATGGCCAGTACTGGCGCATTTATAGCTGCAGATAAAGAAATTATCGATTACTTAAAGTACAACCTCAGATCGCAGATGTTTGCTAAGTCACTACAGATGTCATTGGTTGAAGGAGCTTTAAAACGTCTGGAATTGATTAGAAACTCAACCAAATTCAAAGAAAAACTTTGGGATAATGTCAATGCCCTTCAAAATGGTTTGAAAGACAATGGTTTTGATATTGGGACGACCACCAGTTGTGTCACTCCTGTATACCTTAAAGGTAGTATTCCAGAAGCTATGGCTTTGGTAAAAGACCTAAGAGAAAATCACGGCATCTTCTGTTCTATCGTTGTCTATCCAGTTATCCCTAAAGGATTGATTCTGTTGAGAATGATTCCTACGGCAACGCATACCATGGAAGACATCGACTTAACCCTTAAAGCCTTTTCTGCAATTAGAGAGCGACTGGAAAATGGAACCTACAAGAAACTTTCTCAGGCTTTGATGGAAAAGATGGGAAATTAAAAAGACTTGATTTTCATATAAAAATAGCCGAGCATTTTGCTCGGCTATTTTTATATGAAATTTTGAATTTTGCTATAAATTATTGCCAGCCCCCACCTAAACTTCTGTA
>CAZOAD010000003.1:44064-57697 GCA_964577705.1 uncultured Mesohalobacter sp. | reverse complement strand
TGGGAGATTAAAAAACTCATTTTACATATAAAAATAGCCGAGCAAAATGCTCGGCTATTTTTATTTCAAATGTTGTTGTAAATTATTGCCAGCCCCCACCTAAACTTCTGTACAACTCGACGATAGCACTGAATTGATCAAATTTGATTTGAGTCACTTGAAGTTCAGTATTCAAAGCGTTTTCCTGAGCATTAAGAACTTCAAGATAATTAGCTAAACCATTATTCAATAATTCTTGTGAGTCTTCAAGCGCCTTCTGGTAAGCATCATATTCTTTCGTTTTTACCTCTTTCTTTTGTTTGGCATTCTTGTAGTTCAGCATGGCATCAGAAACCTCTCTACTTGCGGTCAGCATAGTTCGCTCAAAATTCAACAGCGCTTGTTCTTTCTCGCTTAAAGCTACTTCGTACTCTGTCCTGATTTGTCTTCTGTTAAAAATAGGCTGTGTTAATCCTCCAATTAGAGTTAAGAATAGAGAATTTGTCGAAATGAAATCTGAAGGCTCTAAACTTTGGAAACCACCAGTTGCAGAAATAGTGAAAGAAGGGTAAAACCTACTTTTTGCAGCATTGGTCAACTCAAAAGCGTTGATTAAATCATATTCTGCCGCAATCACATCAGGTCTGTTTTCAAGTAAATCTGAAGCTACTCCTGTTGTTAATTCCTGATCGATTTCTTGAGTTGATAATTCACTTCTCATAAGGCCTTGAGGTGAGATGCCTTTCAAAATAGAAAGTGTATTTTCTAAGAGTTTGATATCATTTTTCAAGTCTAGAAGTAAAGCTTCAGCAGCATAAACCTGGGCTTCAGTTTGACTAACGGCAACCGAAGTCAAGTTGCCTGCATCTTTTAAAGCTTTGCTAGTCTCCAGACTTTTCTTTCGACTTTCCAGAGTCTGCTCTGTAATATCCACTTGTTCATCCAGAGCCAAAATTTGATAGTAACCGGTAGCTATTCTTGAAATCAGATCTGTTTTCACTGCTTTATGAGCTGCTTCAGACTGCATGTATCTAGCTTGAGCGGCTCTTTTATTACTTCTGATTTTTCCCCATATATCTGCCTCCCAGGCTAAACTTGCATTGAGTTCATATTGCTCTAAAGAGGAGAAAAAACTACCAAACTGAGAGTTTGGAGATAATTCCTGACGGGTAACCGAGCCATTGATATCAACTGAGGGATAATATCCTGCTTTACCTTGTTTGTAGTAAGCATTAGCAGCTTTTATTTGTTGTAAGGCTATTCTAATGTCTTGGTTATTTTCAAGGGCTTCTTCAATGTGATTTTGAAGAATAGTATCTGTAAACATTTGTCTCCAGCTTACTTTAGACACCGAGATAGAATCCGCTGAGAGTTGATCGGTTCTATAATTTATGGGATCAATTTTTTCTTCAGGTCGTTCATAATCTTTCGCTACAAAACAGGATTGTAGAGAAGACAGGCAGACAATTATGAAAATAGATTTAATAATATACTTCATGATCTATTTAGTTTCTTTAGAATTAATTTGTGCATTTTCAATCTGAGCTCTACTCGATGGACTTACTTTTTCTTGCAGCCACTGGAATACCACAAATAAAACGGGAATGACAAAAACCCCTACAAGGGTTCCTACAAGAAGACCACCTGCAGCACCAGTACCTATAGAATTGTTCCCTTTGGCGCCCACTCCTGTGGCTAGTACTAGCGGTAGTAATCCCAGGATAAAAGCAAAGGAGGTCATTAGAATAGGTCGTAATCTTACTTTAGCACCATCCAGTGCTGCTTCGTAGATCGTCATGCCTTCCTGTCGTCTTTGAATAGCAAATTCAACAATCAAAATGGCATTTTTGGCTAGTAAACCAACCAGCATTATAAGTGCAATTTGGAAATAGATATTGTTTTGTAGGCCTGCCAGATTGGTACTCCAAAATGCACCTGCCACTCCTATTGGAAGGGATAGTATAACAGCAAAAGGAAGCATATAGCTTTCGTATTGAGCTGCAAGAAAGAAATAGACGAATAAAATACTCAAAGCAAAAATAATGATGGATTGTCCACTTGCTGCGATTTCTTCTCTTGTAATACCTGAAAATGCAATATCATAATCATTGCCTAGTTGCTCATCGGCAATTTTTCTAATAGATTCAATAGCATCACCGGAGCTAAATCCTGGTGTTGTACTTCCATTGATTGTAACCGCATTGTAAAGATTAAATCTATTGATTACCTGAGGACCATAGACTCTATCTAAACTCACAAATTCAGATACTGGCGCATTTTCTCCAGAAGGTAAAGTGACAAATATGCTGTTTAAACTTTGCTCATCTTGCCGGTCTTCAGGTAAAGCCTGGACAAAAACTCTATATTGCTTTCCGAATGTAGAAAAGTTGGACACGAAAAATCCACCAACATAGGACTGCATGGTCGTTAAAACTTCGTTTACAGTCAGACCGCTGGCTTTAATTTTGGGCACATTCAAATCCATATTGTATTGAGGAAATTTGGTGCTGAATGAACTATTGGCAAACGCGATGGATGGTTCCTGAAATAAACCTCCTACAAATTTTTGAGCTTCATTATCCAAATCGGTTAAAGGGCCTGCAGCTTTATCGAGTAGCTGCATTTCAAAACCGTCTGCGGCTCCGTAACCAGGAACACTAGGTGGTGTAAAAAATTGTATTTGAGCATCCGGTATAGAAGAGGTGACTTGGTTCAGTTTTCCTACAATTGAATTGATCTCTGTAGCTTCTGTAGTTCGTTCACTCCAGTTATCGAGTATTATGAAACCTTGGGCGTAAGAACTTCCATTTCCTGAGAAAAAGTTTCTACCAGATATTAAAGACGCAGTTCTGATCCCCTCTATATCCTGAATTCTATCGTAAATTTCTTCAGTTGCTTTGAAAGTCCTATCCAGAGATGACCCAACTGGTAATTCCAGATTCATAAAGACAACTCCTCGATCTTCAGTAGGTACAAATCCTGTAGGAGTCATACTATTGGCAAAATAAATGGCAACCCCAGCAACGACTAAAATGAGTAGGGTAATCCATTTTTGCCTTACAAGAAATTTTAAGGAGTAGACATATTTACTCAATAGAGCATTAAATCCAGCATTGAAGGCATTGTAAAAGCGTTGTAACAAACTTGGCTTATCTTTTTGTTCTTTCGGTGGCTTAAGAAATAAAGCACATAACGCAGGACTCAGCGTTAGTGCATTTACCGCTGAAATAACGATAGCAATAATCAAAGTAACTCCAAACTGTTCATAAAAAACACCCGCCGGACCTTTGATAAAGGTGATAGGAATAAATACAGCAGCCATTACCAATGTAATAGAGACGATGGCACCACTTATTTCATTCATAGCGGTTATGGAAGCTTCTTTGGCACTTTTCGCTCCATCTTCAAGTTTAGCATAGACGGCTTCTACAACCACGATTGCATCATCTACAACTATACCAATTGCAAGGAGAAGAGCAAAAAGAGTAAGAAGATTAATCGAATACCCAAATAAGTTCAAAAAGAAAAAAGTACCTATAATGGAGACGGGAACTGCAATGGCAGGAATTAACGTGGACTTTAGATCTTGTAAAAAGAGAAAAACAACTAAGAATACAAGCAAAAAGGCCTCAATAAGCGTTTCCTGTACCTTATCTATGGAGGCGGTTAAAAATTCATTGGTATCATAATTTACAAGGTATTCGACTCCTTCTGGAAAGTTTTTTTCAAGCTCATCCATTTTATCGTAGATGTTCTCAATAATTTCTTGGGCATTGGATCCAGGAGTTTGAAAAATTCCAAAGTTGACTCCAGGGTAACCTTTACTCCTCGATAAGGAGTTATATGAAAAGGCGTCTAACTCGACTTCGGCAACATCTTTCAATCTTAGAAATTGGTTGTTATCAAAGGTTTTTAGGATGATATTTCCATATTCTTCAGAAGTTTTGAGTCTACCTCGATAGGTAATTACATACTCAAAAGCTTTTCCGGCATTCTGCCCCACAGAACCTGCTGCAGCTTCCTGGCTTTGTTCTCTAATCGCCGTTATAACTTCTGAAGCATTAAGGTTATAATTCGCCATTTTATCTGGATCCAGCCAAACCCGCATGGAGTAATCTTTACCTCCAAACACACTTACATTGGCTACACCATTAATACGCTGAAGTTCTGGGCGAATATTTATGTTGAGGTAGTTTTGTACGTATGTATCAGAATAATCTTCGTTGGTAGAATAAATGGCAGCGTAAAGCAGAGCAGAGTTTTGCTGCTTTTCTGTGATCACACCATTTCTCACTACTTCATCTGGTAAAACAGAATTTGCTCTGGCAACCCGGTTTTGAACATTCACTGCCGCTATGTCGGGATCATATTCCTGCTCAAAAAATACAGTGATAGTCGCGCTACCATCATTACTTGCAGAAGAGGTTAGGTAAGTCATACCTTCCACACCGTTGATTTCTTCTTCAATAGGAATAATGACGCTTTCCAGTATGGTTTCTGCGTTGGCTCCAGGGAAACTAGTTGTGACTTGTACTGTAGGTGGGGCTATATCAGGATATTGTGTAACTGGGAGTTCTTGTATCCCAAGAATACCCAGCATCACAATAATAATTGAGATCACGGTGGATAAAACGGGTCTTTCTATAAATTTTTGTAGCATGTGTCCTATTTAAAAACTTTATCAAATGAGTTGATGATTGAATCCATTGTAGACTTCTTAGGCCTTATTTTATCGCTGTTTTTGATTTTATTTACTCCTCTTCCTACAATTTTTTGATCCTTTTCTACTCCAGAAGTAACGATATAGAAAGGATCAGCTCTAGAGACTTCTATTGCTTTCTCTGTCACAGTGGAGTCGGACTCGTTAAAACTGAAAACAAATTCTTTGCCTTGTCTTGAAAATGAAGACATTCGTGGCACGACAATAGCATCCTTAGTAATGGAAGGTATTTTGATAGTTCCCGTTAAACCGTCTTTTAAAATAGAGTTTGAATTTTCAAATGTAGCCCTGAACCTTACTGTCCCGGTTTCTCTGTTCACTTGACTGGAAATACTGGTGATTTTACCTTTCTTTTCATATTCTTCACCATTCGACATAATTAAAATGACTTCAGGGAATGAAGAAACTAAATCTGACTTGCTTTCAGCATTTGCATTGAATTGATTGGCCATATCTAGAAAGTCTTTTTCATTAACTGAAAAGTAGGCGAAGACATCAGTGGTTTTTACAACTCTGGTTAGCGGAAGCATGTCGGATGGATTAATGAGTGCTCCGTCTCTATAATTGATATTCCCTACGTAGCCATCTACTGGACTTTTAATGGTAGCGTAATCTACATTTGCTGAAACACTTTTGAGATCACTTTTGGCCGTTTCAAGTTCAGCTTTAGCACTTTCAAGTTGTCTCTGGCTTACGATCTCTTTTTCTACCAAAGGTTTTAATTTGTCGACTTCTATTTGAGCAGAATTTACTCTTGCTCTTGCAGCCGATGCATCACCACTCAGGCTTCTTGTTTCAAGTTTAAACAAGACATCGTCTTTTTTCACTGCGGCACCTTCTTCAACCAGCACATCAGTGATATATCCAGAAACTTTCGCTCTTATATCACTACTGATGACACCCTCAAGTTGAGTAGGATATTCAGAAAATGTAGTCATGTCTCTGGTTTGGACTTCAATAATTGGAAGTTCTGGAGGGGGAGGGGCTTGCCGTTGATTTTGATCTTTGCAAGAGCCTAAAAGTAGGATTGAAACAGCTAAAAAGGTGACTAATTTATTTTTCATGGTGTTCTAAATTATAACTCGTTTGTTTTAGGTTATCTATGGTATTTAAGATATTTTCTTTTTCATTTTTCAGGTGATCTTTGAAAATAGCGACAAGTTTTTTGTTAAAATCTTCATTGTCTTTGTGCTGAATTATTTTGGAAAGCATTACTATTTCCTTTTGAATTTTTTCCAAATGCATCTCAAGCGTTTTGGATAGGTAATCGCGTTTGGTTTTGAAATAGCGTTTTCTTTTATCATTTTTATAATTAAAATCTACCCGACCTTCTTCTATCAAAAAATTCAATTGATTGGACACAGAGCTTTTACTAGCACCAGTTAATGTTATAATATCTTCAAAAGTTAGCGCTTTGGTATTACACATGATTAGGTGTGAATATATTTTTGAAGCTAAAGGAGGAAGATTTTGTGCGTCTTCAAAATGCTGACTAAGTTCCTCAATAAGAGAGTGATTAGAAGAAATAGTGGGGTCAAAATTCTGTTGCATGAAACAAATGTAATTTTAGTTCGCCCCCAAACGAACTAGTTTCAGATAAATTAACGTTAATACCGATTAATTTAGTTTTTAGTTAAGATTCTACGATGAATGGGCTATTCATAAGCACATAGGATTGAAGTACACTTAGCTTTAATAGTATCTCTTTTTGCAGACTGGTGGTAATTGAAATTGTCCTATTAACTTTTATTACGTTAATTCTAGAGCGATGAAAAATAAATTCAAAAGAGAATTCACCTCAAACCAGAAAAATCATAGAATAACCAGGAGTATAGAATTAACAAATAATTATAGTGTATCTGAAGTTTGTTTCAAGTTTTTGAAATACTTTTAAACAAAATAAATTTAATCATGAAAAAAATAATTTTAAGTTTAAGTGTAATTGCAATGATTGCTTTTACATCTTGTAAAAACAACGAAGAAAAAGAGAAAGAAGTAGAAACAGAAGAGACAATGGAAGCGGAAACCTCTGCAGAAGAGGAGATGTCTGAGCAACCAAACATTGTAGAAATTGCTTCTGGAAATGACAACTTTAGTACGTTGGTTACTGCTGTGAAAGCTGCTGGTTTAGTGGAAACACTAAGTGGTGAAGGTCCATTTACAGTATTTGCACCTACCAACGATGCATTTGCTAAACTTCCAGAAGGAACTGTACCTACTTTGGTGAAACCAGAAAACAAAGAAAAATTAACTGGAATTTTAACTTATCATGTGGTTTCAGGCGAGTTTATGGCAGAAGATGTTGTAAATGCTATTAAAGAAAATGATGGAAGTTTTACAATTCCAACAGTACAAGGTGGAGAATTAACAGCATCTCTTGACGGAGAAAACGTAATTCTTACTGATGCTAACGGTAATACTTCTACAATTGTAATGACTGATGTTGATGCTTCAAACGGAGTAATTCACGCTATTGATACCGTTGTAATGCCAAAATCATAATCATTTCAAATCAATTTTAATTCAAACCCTTCATTCTTGGAGGGTTTTTTATTTTAGTATAATTCAATACAGTAAGTTTTAAACAAGTAGTTTAATGTCCTATAAGCAAACTTTCAATCTAACTGTTGATGCAGTTATTTTCTGTAAAGAAAATCAGTACACTTACGTTTTGCTAATCAAAAGAAAGAATGAGCCTTTTGAAAATCAATGGGCGCTACCCGGAGGCTTTATCGATGTTGATGAATTGGTCGTTGAAGCCTGTAGACGAGAACTCAAAGAAGAAACAGGATTGGACCTGACTGCTGACCACTTTCAATTTTTGAATTATTACGATGCCCAAAATCGGGATCCCCGAAGCAGGACCATCTCCTTTGGCTTTTTTGCTGAAATTGAAAAATGCCAAAACGTATATGGAGAGGATGATGCAGTGGAAGCCAGATGGTTCCATCTTCAAAATTTACCTAAATTAGCATTCGATCATTCTGATATCATTCAAGATGCTGTAAAGCTTATTGATAATTAAAAAATAAAATCATGAGATTTCATACGAGAAAATGGATTAAACCTGAAGATTTAAACCCAAACGGAACTTTATTTGGAGGCAAACTTTTAGCCTGGATAGATGAAGAGGCGGCCTTATATTCTATCATCCAATTGGAAAACCAAAAAACTGTAACCAAGTTTATGAGTGAAATTGACTTCAAAAGCTCAGCTAAACAAGGGGATATTGTAGAAATTGGAATAGAAGTTATTAAGTTTGGAAAGGCATCACTCACTTTAAAATGTGAAGTACGAAACAAGATGACAAGACAAAGTATTATCGTTATTGATAAAATTGTCATGGTAAGTTTGGACGAACACGGCAATGCCAAACCTCACGGCAAAACTAAGGTTGAATTTGTAAAAGATAGACTATAGTCTTAAGGCAAATATTTCCTTTCAACTACAAAAGGTCCAAAAGGTAGGATGGAGCTTAAAAAAACAACAAAAAGAATTTTTAAAGACCAGCCTAATTTTTCAAACATCCAGTAGGCTCCAAAAAGGTATAGGATAAACAAAATTCCGTGAGCCATACCTACAATTCTTACGTATTCAGGCATTTCCCAGATGTATTTAAGGGGCATAGCTATAAACAGAAGAACTAGAAAAGAGATGGCCTCCAAAATACTAATCCATCTAAAAATCTGTACTGATGTATCTTTTGTTGACATATGTAGTTTTTTTCAAAAATACATTTTACATCACTCAAGCTTTATATTTTTAGTAATTTAGCAGGTTAATTTTAACAAGTCTAAAAATGAAAATATTAGTTACTGGAGGTCTTGGTTTTATAGGGTCACATACAGTTGTTGCTCTTCAAAATAAAGGCTACGATGTAATTGTTATTGACAATTTGTCCAACTCATCGCTTAAAGTGCTAGATGGGATTACAAAAATCACCTCAAAAACTCCAGAATTTAAAAAACTAGACTTGAGGGATAAAATAAGTCTCGAGGAATTCTTTACAGAGCATAAAGATATTTACGGAGTTATTCATTTTGCAGCCTCCAAAGCTGTTGGAGAAAGTGTTGAAAACCCACTTTTATATTATGAAAACAACCTTGCAGCTCTCACTTATTTGCTCCAAAACCTTGTAAGATTAGAGCATCAAAATTTGATTTTTAGTTCTTCTTGTACAGTTTATGGCGAATCTGATAAGCTCCCAATTCCTGAGGATGCGCCTGTTAAAAAGGCCATGTCACCCTATGGAAATACCAAACAAGTAGGCGAAGAGATCATCACTGATACCTGCAGAGCTTTTCAAAACTTAAGAGCCATCTCTTTAAGATATTTCAATCCTATAGGTGCTCATCCTTCTTCCAAAATCGGGGAGTTGCCATTGGGAACCCCACAAAATTTGGTGCCTTTTATCACTCAAACAGCCATCGGAAAGCGTAAAGAGCTATCTGTTTTTGGAGAGGATTACCCGACCCAAGATGGAACCTGTATTCGTGATTATATCCACGTGATGGATTTGGCTGAGGCACACGTTGTTGCCTTAGAACGACTGATGAGCTCTCAAAGCAAAGCGTCTTATGAAGTGTTTAATGTGGGCACGGGTCTGGGGTCTTCTGTGCTCGAAGTCATTAAAGCTTTTGAAAGCTCAACTGGAGAAAAACTGAATTTTAAAATCGTAGATAGACGTGCAGGAGATGTGATTGCTGCATTTGCAGACACCAGCAAAGCGAATGATATTCTGGGTTGGAAAGCAGAGCGAAGTCTCGAGCAAGCGCTTAAAGATGCATGGGAGTGGGAGAAAACACAAACTAAGGATTAAAATGGTCTATCATGAAAATTTTGAACGCCTTACAGTTATCAGATCTCGACCAGTACAGTTGTAAAGTACAACAAATAACTTCATGGCAGTTGATGGAGCGCGCCGCACAACTAGCTTATGATGAGATTAAAACAACAGTAGTTTCTGCAGGATCTCATAAATTTAAAATACTTGCAGGACCAGGTAATAATGGAGGTGATGGCCTTGCGATTGCCTACTTCCTGGCCGAAGATGGACACGAAGTCGATGTAATTTTAGTTAATTACAGCTCTTCACGTTCTAGTGATAATCAAAAGAACCTGGATCGCCTCAAAACTCAGTCTAAGTCCAGCATATCTCAATTTGTTGAAGGATCTGAGCTTCCAGAGATCACCTCCGTTGACATTGTTATCGATGCCATTTTTGGCGTAGGTCTAAATCGCCCAATGCCAGATTTTGTCCAGAAATTGGCCAGACACATCAATGCCTCCTCGCCAAAAACCATTGCTCTGGATGTCCCAAGCGGTATGTACCTTGACAAGTCACCAGGCAGTAAGGAAGAAGTTTTTCAATCTGACCTATGCTTGACGTTCCAAACTCCAAAACTGTCACTGTATCTGCCAGATTATTCGAACTCTGTAGGAGAGGTGAAAATTATCGATATAGGTTTAAGTCAAGATCGTTTGGAGGAACTCACGACGGAGATAAATTTCGTTGATCTTAACTTTGCAAAAACACTTTATCAGCCCAGATCTAGATTTTCTCATAAAGGAACCTACGGTCATGCCCTCATTATTGGGGGTAGTAAACTCATGCAAGGAAGTGTTTTGCTTGCCTCTTCGTCTTGTATGCGTTCTGGTGTGGGTAAAACTAGCGTTATGATGCCCGGTCGGGGGCAAAATTCTATGCTTCAGTTTTTACCGGAAGCTATGCTCCTAGAAAACGAATCTCTGGATTATATCAGTTATCAAGGCCTTGATTTTAATCCGGAGTCTGTTGGAATAGGAGTTGGTATTGGCAAATCAAAAGAAGCCTTGAAGGCTCTAGAGCTCTGGTTGGAAAGGTCCACCTGTCCATTAGTTATAGACGCAGACGCTTTAAATTTTATTGCAGCGCATGAACATTTACAGCATCAAATTCCAAAGAAATCAATCTTAACACCACATCCGGGTGAACTCAAAAGGCTGGTTGGAGAATGGAAGGATGATTTTGAAAAGTTGGAAAAGATCAAGAGTTTATCCAGGCGATTAGGTGTAGTTGTAGTAGCTAAAGATACTTATAGCTTATGCGTTTATAAGGACGAAGTTTACGTGAATTCCACGGGCAACGATGGGATGGCTACCGCTGGAAGTGGAGATGTACTCACGGGATTGATTACAGGTTTATTGGCACAAGGCTACTCAAGTATAGATTCAGCTGTTCTTGGAATGTTTATTCACGGGTTGGCTGGTGATGCCGCAGCTCAAAGAATTTCTAAAGAGAGTTTAATTGCTTCAGACATTGTAAAGCATTTGGGAGATTCTTTTTTGAAACTTCAAGATTGAACAATTCTTAAATATTATCTTTGAATAAAAGATAATAAAATGCCTAACACTCATTATATAGACTCCTCAGTTCTTGGACTTGCAAAGCTCCAAAGCTTGCTAGATGAGGATTGCAAAATTGCCCTAAGCGAAGAGGCTACGGCCAAAATTAATAAAGCCAGGGCCTATCTCAATTTGAAACAGAAAGAGAGTAAACAGCCTATTTATGGGGTAAATACAGGATTTGGTTCACTTTGTAATATCAAAATTAACGAAGACAAGCTTACTTTTTTACAAGAGAATTTGGTTATGTCTCATGCTTGTGGAACAGGAGACAGGGTGGAGGAGACACTTGTGAAATTAATGTTGTTACTCAAGATCCAATCTTTGAGTTATGGTTATTCTGGCGTTTCCATCGAATTAGTAGAGCGACTAGTCGATTTCTATAATGAGGGTGTCTTGCCAGTGGTATACGAACAAGGTTCTTTAGGAGCATCCGGAGACTTGGCGCCTCTAGCGCATCTGGCTTTGCCATTAATAGGTAAAGGTGAGGTAATTATTGACGGGGAGATTAAAGACTCTAGTGTTTTAAAGGATAAATTTGGATGGGAGCCATTGGTACTTCAGTCTAAAGAAGGTTTGGCATTGCTTAATGGTACTCAATTCATGAGTGCTCATTTACTTAGAAATGTTTTAAAAACTAAGCGATTGATGACCTGGGCAGATCAAATTGCTGCTATTTCTATTGATGCTTTTGACTGTAATATGTCTCCTTACGATGATTTAGTGCATCAGGTGAGACCTCACAAGGGTCAAATTGAGACTGCTCAAACCATTAGGCGTCTTTTGGAAGGCAGTGAATTAGCAGCCAATCAAAAACAAAACGTGCAGGACCCTTATTCTTTTAGATGCGTACCACAAGTTCATGGAGCGACTAGAGATGCCTTACGCTATGTGGAGCAAACGCTTCTTACAGAAATAAATAGTGTAACAGACAATCCAAACGTCTTTGTAGAGGAGGATAAAATTATATCGGGAGGTAATTTTCACGGTCAACCTTTAGCAATTTCTGCCGATGTGATGGCTATTGCTGTAAGTGAAATTGGGAATATATCAGAACGTAGAATATATCAGCTGGTGTCAGGTTTGCGAGGCTTGCCTACCTTTTTGGTAAGTTCGCCAGGTCTTAATAGTGGTTTTATGATTCCGCAGTATACTGCTGCCAGTATAGTAAGTCAAAATAAACAGTTATGCACTCCTGCAAGTATAGACTCTATTGTGTCTTCCAACGGACAAGAGGATCACGTGAGCATGGGGGCAAATGCTGTGACTAAGCTCAATAGGATTGTAGATAATCTAGAGCGAATCCTTGCCATAGAGCTTTTTAACGCATCACAAGCAATGCATTTTAGATTACCGATGAAAAGTTCAACATCTGTAGAATCTATTCTAAAGGCATTTAGAAAAACAGTACCTATAGTAAAAGAAGATAAGGTGATGTCTTCTGAAATAAAAAAAGCCATAGTTTTCTTAAGGAATCACAAATCTTAGGTAAAGGTCTTTTATAACTGTAAATTTGAGATCTAATTAAATAATTTAACTATGAACACTAAAATTAGTTTATCCTTATCAATTTTGACTTTATTCATTTTGACCTCCTGTGCAACAAAAGTAAACTTTCCAGTATCGAAAGTTTTACCTGGAGCAGATGTAACAGCCAAATTCAAAAAAGATGGAAATGATAACTATAAAATTGATCTTAAAGCTGAAAACTTAACTTCACCAGACCGTCTGGACCCACCAAAAGAAATGTATGTAGTTTGGATAGAAACCTCAAGGGGTACCAAGAACCTTGGGAAGCTAAATATTTCTAGTGGAATGTTTTCTAGCCAAAAAAAAGGATCATTGAGTACAACTTCTGCCTTTGAACCTAAAAGATTTATCATTACTGCAGAAAATTCGTCGACCAATAATGAGCCAGGTACTTTTGTCATCATTTCTTCAGCAGACTTTTAGGCTTGAGAACCTTTGAAAAAATAAAAACCACGCCTTGCGTGGTTTTTATTTTAATAGAAAATAGTTGATTTTATTCTTCTAGTGTAATCGTTCTGGTTACTGAATTGAAAGGGCCAGGAATTGGATTCAAGTCCTTGTCAACTAGTGTCAGTTGGATTTTGTTTTCACCCATTGGCATACCTTCAATAACGTGAGGCCTCCACTCGTTAATCAAATACTCTTCATTGTTATTCACTCTTACCATGACTTTGTTACCTTCTTCACTTATTTCAGTACCTAGTAAGAAAAAGTCGAGAAGAACCTTTTTGGCATCTTCGCCTTTGTAAGTTCCTTTTGGTCTGCTGTAAAATAAATGTTCTGCCGAAAAGTCAACATCCATTTGATTTTCTTCTGAAGGATTTCCAGCTCTTATTTTTTTAACTACAAATGAAGTTTCATTTTTTACCGCTTCGTGGTAAGACCTGGACAGAAATGCAAGTAATACGTGATCACCTTCTTCTATTTCTTTACTGAATTTACTTTCGTAGTGAGCAGAATATGGACCATTGTCTAGAATGAAGTGGATGTGTTGTCCTTTAGCTGAATTGGCTAAACCAT
>CAZOAD010000003.1:21821-44054 GCA_964577705.1 uncultured Mesohalobacter sp. | reverse complement strand
TACAGAACCAGCTTCAACTTCTATCATTTCACCACCAGGGTGAGTTAGTGTCGCTTCCGGATATTCTGGAGAACCTGAAAGTGGAGTGATTGTTACGAGGGTATCGGTTACACCAACAGCCTCAGAATTTTCCTTTTCATCTTCTTTTTTCTTTCCCTCATTACAGCCTACTGCCAGGAGTAAACTCAAAGCGAAAGTCAATAAGCTTATCTTTTTAGTATTCATAAAATTTAATTTAATGTTTGATGTAAATGTACCTTAAATCCTAAGTTCACTCAAATTTAAAGAATACCTTAACATTACTTTAGTCAACGAGTTGAGATGTAATTTCAATATCAGAGTGTAAAGTTCTATGCACAGGACATCTATCTCCAATCTCCAGCAAACGTTCAATCTGGGAATCCTCTAGATTTCCTATGATCTCTAACTTTTTTGTGAAGTAATCCTTATAAATCGTTTTCTCATTTTCATCCTTAATTTTCTTTTTTTCATGATCTACATGTACGTATACTTCCTCCAGTTCCCATTCTTTACGTCTAGCGTAAACGTGCAGAGTCATCGCTGTACATTCTGCAAGAGCAGCAGCAAGAAGATCATAAGGTGCAGGTCCGAAATTATTTCCACCATGATCTTCTGGCTCATCGCCAATGAGTGGGAAATCCCCAGCTTTAAGATGCGTTGTAAATGTATCTTCATGCTTAAGAACAGCGCTCGACTGGCTTTCTGAAGACATGGCAGGGTTTTTTACATTTTGGAAATCTAAAAAACTGGAAGCCCAATGACCAATGAGGTTGCCAATGTATGAAGCATCAATATTTTCATTCAAAAGATGATCTGCTTTATCAAGACTGATAAAACTTTTGGGATGATGTGCCCACTTGTAGAGTTCTTCAGCATTATCAATTCCCACTATTTGATCTTGAGGGGAGTGCATGATAAGAAAAGGTTTTTTCAATTCATTCAAAAATGATTTGGTATCCTGTGCTTTAATGTCTTCTAAAAAGTGTTTTTTTATTTTGAAATCTCTACCACCAATATTCACAAGTGCTTCATCATTTTCTGAAATTTCATCAACACTATCTTTTATCAAATTCTGAACGTGTGAAGGTTGAGAAGGGCTTGCAATGGTTGCAATAGCTTTGATGGTATCCAATTTTTTAGCTGCAAACAAAGCAGCAGTACCGCCTAGCGAATGGCCTATGATTAAACTCGGTGCTTCGTATTCGTCTTCGAGAAATTTCGAAGCTTGGACCAAATCTTCTACATCGTGAGAAAAGTTGGTCTCTTCAAATTCGCCATCACTTTGACCCAATCCTGTAAAGTCAAATCTTAAGACGGCAATACCAACTTCGGTAAGGGCAGTCGATATTTCTCGAATCACCTTCAAATTTTTACCACAGGTAAAGCAGTGAGCAAAAATTGCGTAAGCTTTGGAGTGCTGATTGTCTGGAAGTTGTAATCTTCCGACAAGCTGATCTCCATTTTTGTTTTTGAAAGTTACTTTTTTTAGTCCCATATATTTTATCTTAAAATCAATTTTGAGATAAGCTCTTTACCTAGGCTTTCATTCAGGGTTTTTATAATCCTTTCCTTACCGTAGCTCAGCTCCTCCCTTAAGGTTGAAGATGATAAATAAACGGTAAGCGTGTTATTTCTAAATTTAATTTCGTCTGTATAATTCTTTATAGCCGGACCTAATTGGGTCATCCAGGCGTTTTCAACATCTACTTTGTCTAAGCCAGGATTCAATCTATGTTTACTTTTGAAGATCTCCATCAAATCCTTCATCGATTGCTCTTCATTTGCTCTTTTATTTTTCATCTAAATCCAGATTATTTGGTTCGTGTCTTTTGTAAGTGTAGATGAAATCTTGTTTGTTTTTTACCACAAACTCATCATCCTCTATCTTTAATATTGTTTCGGTCCAGGTGTCATAATCGGTTTCGTAAACCAAAACCAGGCTATCCTGAAGCTCCTGAATTTTGAAATATTCTCGATTTTGGGAAGACTGATAATTTCCTAACAAACTAGGTTGCATCTTTTTTCTGAATCCTGTAGAGTCTTCTATTTTAAAATAGTCTACCATTTGATTCATCTTATAAGATTTATCTCCGTAAGGGGTTTCTGCTTTTTCGATTTCCCAAAAGCCATTTAGTTTGGAAATATCCTTTGCATCTGGTTTTGAATTACAGGAAACCAGGACCACCAAACCAATAAGTAAAAGTTTAAGCTTCATGTTCTAGATTTATCATTTTATATGCTGTTGCGTTTTTCTTCACCACGTCTTCGGTTCGTTCGGGATGCGTATCACTAATGCACATCTGCCCAAGTTCTGAATTGGTTACCATTTTTACAATTTGAGACACACGATCTTCGTCTAGCTTATCAAAAATATCATCCAAAAGCAAAATAGGCTTTACTCCATAGTGAGATTTCAGGAAGTCATACTGAGCAAATTTTAAGGCAATCAAATAAGATTTTTGTTGGCCCTGAGAGCCAAATTTTTTGACTGAATGTGATTTGATTTTGAAAATCAAATCATCTTTATGAGAGCCGTAATTTGAAAATTGTCGCTGTAAGTCTGTCTTTAATCCCGATTTTAAAATGCTTTCAAATGTATTTTCATCATTGAACTGGCTCCTGTACTTTAAACTTATATTTTCTCTAGAATTGCTTATTTCCTCATAGCGTTTCTGTAGAATAGGCTTGAACTCTTCAATAAATTGATACCGTTTTTCGAAAATAAGTTGACCTAGCTCAATAATCTGGTCATCGTAAACTTCAAGACTCGTTTCATCATATGTTCGGTTTGCTGCGAAGTATTTTAAAAGTGCATTGCGCTGTGAAAGTACTTTGTTGTATCTCAGCAAGGTGTCCAGATATAATTTGTCGCCTTGAGATATGACACCATCCATAAATTTCCTCCGGGTTTCACTCCCCTCCAAAATCAAATCACGATCGGTAGGAGAGATAATCACTAGTGGAATGGTTCCAATGTGATCGCTTATTTTTTCGTAATCCTTACCATTCCTTTTGATCAATTTGCGTTGCCCTTTTTTAAAAGAGGTCACAATTTTTTCAGATTTTTCACCATTTATAAAGTCTCCTTCCAACATGAAGAACTCTTCACCGTGTTTTACGTTCTGACTGGTAATGGGGTTGAAGTAGCTTTTACCAAAAGCAAGGTGGTAGATAGCGTCTAGAATATTGGTCTTTCCAATCCCATTTTTACCTACGAAGCAATTTATTTTAGAATCAAACTCGACAGTTAGTTGTTCAAAATTTTTATAATTGATAAGAGATAGTCTTTTTAAAATCATGTGTAAGCTTCAATTTACTTTGGCTGTAAATACTGGGTTTTTACTTTTAAATCCAATAAAAGTTGAAATGTAAAAATATCAAATAAATAGTGTATTGTATATGGAATAAAATTATATTTTTGCCCCTTGAATAAAACTTAATTATGGCATCATACAAGAAGAGAGGTTACAAACCAAATAACAAGGCTGAACGTGAAGAGCAAGTTGAAAACGAGTCAACAACAGCTGAAGTGTTTAATACATTAGATGAAGGCGCTAGTACAACAGAGCAGTTTTTATCTAAATACCAGAAGCCTATTTTTGGTGTCATTATTGCTATTGCGGTTATCATTCTTGCATTTTTGGGTTACCAAAAATTTATTCAAGAACCAAACGAAGCTGAAGCAGCAAACGAAATGAATGTAGCTCAGCAGTATTTTGACTCTGCCATAGAAGCAACAGGAACTCAACAAGACTCACTTTTCACAAGATCGCTTCAAGGAGGTAATGGTAAATTTGGGTTTGAAGACATCGCATCCAATTATAGCGGCACAAAAGCAGGTGAGCTTGCCAATTATTACGCTGGTATTTCTCATCTGAATCTTGGGAATTACCAAGAGGCTATAGATTACCTTGATAAATTCAATGTGGACGATGAGATATTGACGCCATTGGCCAAAGGATCTATAGGTGATGCTTTCCTACAATTGGATCAACCTGAAGAAGCTTTAGGTTATTTTGAAGAAGCTGCTAAGTTGCGTAAAAACGAATTTACAACTCCTAAGTTCTTATTGAAGGCAGCTATTACAGCCATCAGTTTGAAGGATGGTGAAACTGCTAAAAAGCACCTTAATAGAATTAAAGATGAGTTTCCAAATTCTACCGAAGCCAAAAATGTGGAGGTATATCTTGGACAAGCTGAAGTCCTTTAAGTATGGCAACTTCTGAGAAAAATCTTTCCGATTACAATAAGGATCAGCTTCCTGATGCCAAAGACATGAAAATTGGCTTCGTGGTATCAGAATGGAATCCAGATATTACAGAAAATCTTTTTCAGGGAGGCTTTGATGCCTTACTAGACAATGGCGCCATCAAAGAGAATATTGTAAGATGGAATGTTCCAGGTAGTTTTGAACTTCCTTACGCTTGCAAAAAAATGCAAGAGAGTTTTGAAATGCTAGATGCCATTGTTGCTGTAGGTAATGTGATCCAAGGCGAGACCAAGCACTTTGACTTTGTTTGTCAAGGCTTAACTCAAGGAATTATGGAATTAAATCTTAAAGGAGACATCCCCATTATTTTTTGTGTTCTCACAGATAATACCAAAGCCCAATCTGAAGCCAGATCTGGCGGTGCTCTTGGAAATAAAGGAACTGAAGCAGCCATCGCAGCCATTAAGATGGCTCAGCTTCGCAAAGATGCTAAATTCTATAAAGCCGACTAGACAGTCGGAATAAATTTCCTTTTTTTAAACAGGGTTTATGACTTAAGAATTGATGGAATTTCTTTAATTTTGAAGATTCATCGAAAATTATGTTTAAACTCAAGTCACTTAAATTAAGAAAGAATTCCAGATATAACTATACCCCGAGGTATTATAAGGGGAAAGATACAGGTAATCCCTATAGTTTTGATTCTAAATTCGCCAAGTACAAGGACACGCATAATTCTGTAGATTTTGGTTCTCATTGGGCAGAAGCTCGAGAAAACTCAAGGAATAGAGGAAATCGGGGCATTAATAGAACCGTTATTCTCATAGCTCTTATTTTAACTTTCATTTTTTTATGGATCATTGATTTTGATCTGTCAATATTTTCTTCTCAATAGTCGATGAATAGTATTATTCACTTATTACCGGACCATGTAGCGAATCAAATAGCTGCAGGAGAAGTCGTGCAACGTCCCGCTTCCGTAGTGAAAGAACTTCTGGAAAATGCAGTAGACGCAAATGCAACCTCTATAACATTGCTGGTCAAGGAAGGTGGGAAAACGGTGATTCAAGTGATAGATAATGGAACTGGAATGGGAGATACCGACGCCAGATTGTCTTTTGAGCGTCATGCGACTTCAAAAATCAATACGGCTGAAGATTTGTTTAGATTGCATACTAAAGGATTTCGAGGGGAGGCTTTGGCCTCGATTGCTGCGGTGTCCCATGTGGAAATGAAAACCAAAACAGAAGGTGAAGATCTCGGATCTCATCTTATCATTGAAGGAAGTAACATCGTTCAACAAGAACCTTGTGTGACTCCAGTAGGAACTTCAATTGCTGTCAAAAATCTATTTTTTAACATCCCTGCACGTCGTAACTTCTTGAAATCTACAACAGTTGAGCAAAAACACGTGATCGATGAATTCCAAAGAGTTGCTTTGGTACATCCTTCTATTTCTTTCAAGTTAATTCATAATGGGAGTGAACTTTTCAACCTTCCGGCAGCCAACCATAGACAACGAATTGTTGGAGTGATGGGGGCCAAGACCAATGAAAAACTGGTGCCTGTCAAAGAAGAAACCGACTTGATAAAGTTAACAGGCTTCGTCGGTAAACCTGAATTTGCAAAGAAATCTCGCGGAGAGCAATTCTTCTTTGTCAACGATAGGTTTATCAAGCATCCGTATTTACACCATGCAGTTTCAAGTGCCTTTGAAGGTTTGCTTAAAGACAAAGCTTACCCCTCTTATTTCCTATATCTAAATGTCGATCCAAAGTCCATTGATATTAATATTCACCCAACCAAAACGGAAGTGAAATTTGACAATGAACATGCTATTTATTCGATTTTAAGAAGTAGTGTAAAGCATAGCCTCGGACAGTTTAATGTATCTCCAGTCTTAGATTTTAATAAAGACTCGAGTATGGATACAGATTATGTTCAGCATAAAACAGCCGCAAAAATACCTTCTATAGAAGTAGATAGAAATTTTAATCCTTTTGAATCAGAAAAGAATTTTACTTCGCAGCCAAGACATGCAGGTTCTTTCAAACCAAAATCTACGACCAACTGGGAGTCTCTTTATACAGAAACTGCTGAAGGTAATGACGAGTTAATGAATATTGAAGTTGAAAGTGAGTCGGTTTCTCCATCTCTTTTTCAGGGACAATCGCCAACCTATCAGTCGTCTGGTACGTTTCAACTTCAGCGAAAATACATTATCACCTCTACCAAATCTGAGATGCTCATTATAGATCAACACAGAGCACATTTCAGAATTTTGTATGAAGAATTATTAAGAAATATTACGGCTCAACCTGCTTTAAGTCAGCAGCTTTTATTTCCATTGAAATTACAACTGGACTCCAATGAAATCAGGGTATTTAAATTATTGAGGGAGTCCTTGATAAACGCTGGTTTTTCAATTTCAGAATTGGGGGATGATTTTGTGAAAATCAATGGAATCCCAAACCGTTTGCCCGAAAGCGAGACGTCTATTTTATTGGATCAGCTCTTGTCAGATTTTGAAAATGATATTCCAGATTCTGGTTTCGACCAAACCGACAGACTGGCCAAATCACTTGCACAAAGTATGGCCATCAAAAATGGAACTTTGCTGCAAAAGGAAGAGCAAACAGAACTTGTAAATCTGTTATTTTCTTGTAAAGAACCCATGCTAACTCCTCTAAATCGTTTAGTTTTCGTGAAAGAATCTGCAGCAGATTTCGATAAAAAATTTATGTAAATGGGAAGGATCACCGAAACGGTCAAAGTCTTATTAATTGCTAATATTATATTTTTCTTTGGAGCTCAATATTTAGGAGATTATGCCTATAAAATTTTTGCGCTTTGGTTTCCAGAGAACCCAAATTTTGGATTCTGGCAAATCATTACTCATATGTTCATGCACGGGAGTTTTTCTCATATCCTGTTCAATATGTTTGCTTTATACATGTTTGGGAGCTTACTGGAACAGTATTTAGGTCAAAACCAATTTTTGTTTATCTACTTTTCAGCTGGGCTGGGAGCGGCTGGTCTACAGATTTTGTTTAGCTATATAGGTTTTAATGAAGCCTATAGCGCTTATATTGAAGCTGGAGTAAGTCCAGATGAGATTTCCAAGATGTTTGAAAGCGTAAGATCCACTGGCGAATACCGCGTCTATTCTTCAATCCCAAAAGAGGTCAGCAATCAACTGTTTAGTAACTACTTAACTCCTATGGTTGGAGCCTCAGGAGCTATTTTTGGAATTTTAGCTGCCTTTGCGGTGGTATATCCCAACCTACCGCTTTACATCATCTTTATTCCCATTCCCATAAAGGCAAAATATTTAATTGGAGGTTATTTCTTAATGAACCTATTTTCTGCTATAACTGGAGTAACTTTGCTCGGACCGTCAAATACTGCGTATTGGGCGCATATTGGTGGTGCAGTGATTGGATTTATCACCATGTACTATTGGAAGAAAAATTCGTTTAACGCAAACAGGTGGAATTGATATGGATTGGAAGCAAAAATTAACCTATAAATACAACACGGCTGATACTTTAGAAAAGTTGATTGGCATTAACGTTGCTTTATTCATCCTTACATTTGTATTTAGAACGCTTGGTTTTTTATTTCAAATTCCAACTGATTTCTTGATCGAATGGCTGGTGTTTCCCAAAAGTCTTTTAGAATTAGCTTACAAACCCTGGACAATCATCACCTATGCGTTTATGCATTCCGGAATATTTCACATCCTTTCCAATATGTTGATCATGTATTTTTCTGGTAAGTTTTTTCTGACTTATTTTTCAGGGAAACGCATGTTGAATTTATATTTCCTTGGTGCAGTCTTTGGAGCGCTTATTTTTACATTAAGCTATAATCTGCTTCCAGCCTTTAGTGGCACAGGAAGATCCTACTTAATTGGTGCTTCAGCATCGGTCATGGCTATTCTGGTAGCAACAGCCACACAAGCCCCCAATTTACAGGTTAGATTGTTCTTTCTTGGAAATTTGAAATTATGGTGGATTGCAGCATTCCTGGTGGTGTTGGATGTGGTTCAAATTCCTTTATCCAATCCAGGTGGACATCTTGCTCACCTTGGTGGTGCAGGAATTGGATACCTCTACATTAGGCAGCTTAATAAGGGAAACGATATTGGTGCCTGGTTGCAAAGTATTACCGATTGGTTTGCTGACTTTTTTAGGCCAAAATCCAAAAAGAGTCCTATGAAAACGGTTCATAGAAACGCTAAGAAAAAGCAGCCTGCAACTTCGAGCAGAACTGATAAGCAAAAGAAAATAGATCAAATACTCGATAAAATTAGTAAAAGCGGGTACGATAGCCTTTCTAAAGAAGAGAAGGATTTTTTATTCAAAGCGGGTAAAGACATGTAATTGTCATGAAGTCAAAACTAAATTTCTTTCAAAAAGTAATTTTTACGTTTAATATCTTTTTTGCGATTTGTTTGCTAGTTGCATATATTTTGCCCTTTGTTCCTCCAAAATTTTCTGCTTTTCTTTCTATTCTGAATTTGGGTCTACCCGTATTTATGCTTATTAATCTTGGCTTTGCAGTGTACTGGATACTTCGGCTTAAGCTGCATTTTATTTTTTCAGCATTACTTGTATTATCTGGATACTCCTACATTAGTAAGATCATTGTCTTGAATGATAATTCTGAAGAAACCACTGAAAATGTTCTAAAAGTGATGAGTTACAATGTGCGTTTATTCAATGAATACGTTTGGATAGAAGAAGAGAATGTGGCAGAGAAGATATCTACTTTTGTAGATGAAGAAGCTCCAGATATTGTCGCTTTTCAAGACTATCTTGAAGATGAGGGATTGAACATGAAAGCATATCCTTATTCATTTGAAAAATTTAAAACAGAAACTTCTAAAATTGGGATCGCTATTTTTAGCAAATTTAAAATTGTAAATAGGGGTACGATCGATTTTCCCAATACCCACAACAACGCTATTTTTGCTGATGTTGTAGTTAATGAAGATACCTTAAGAGTCTATGCCGTTCACCTGGAATCGCTTAAAATTATTCCTGATGTCAAAGAGCTTCAGAAGGAAAACCATCAGAAACTCATCAGTAGAGTAGGGAAGTCTTTTGTGAAACAACAAGAACAAGCCAAAATGCTAACTGATAATTTTGAATCGACTACTCTGCCTAAGATCATCTGTATAGACATGAACAACACTCCGTTTTCTTATGTATCCAGTAAACTTTTGGAACATAATCTAGAAGATGCTTTTATAGAATCCGGAAAGGGCTTGGGTAAGACGTTCGACTTTGATTTTCTTCCGTTAAGGATAGACGCCATTTTTAATGAGAAAAGTATCCAAAATGTCAGTTTTAAAAACTATGAGGTCAGGCTTTCAGATCATTATCCTATCATGGCTAGCTTTAAATTCAATCGATAAGCTCTTGAGATTCTAGATATTCTAAAGCAGATGGGCCTTTATTAAATAAAAGATCTAAAATGCTTAAGTTGGAAATAAAACCAAATTTAGGTTGAAAAACTTGGATATAATTTTTAAGTTGGGCTTTTTGACTGCGTTTGGAATTTACCAGATGTCGCTTGTCGATGTAGTTTTCAGTAGTTAATTCGAATTTCTCAGTGAATTTAAGTTCGGACTTAAGGTTGAGGCAATCCATCACAATCTGCATGCATCTTAAATTGAAATCCATTAGATATGTAGCCTTATTTTCGTATAAACTCACAAATTCATCTTCGTAAAATTCGAAGAAAGGAGACGTCCTGTAAGCCGCTTCTAAAGATTTCCAATGCAGACGTTGCCACTTAAACGCATTTTCTATCCGAATATCCTTATACTTCTGGTGCTCATCTGTTTTGTGCTCTCTATGCTTAATTGGAACATTGAGCAATAATTTTCCATTCGCCCCGTAGATGTACTGTCGGGTTCTGTAAGTTTGTTTTTGATAATTATCCTGTTTCTCTATCACCAAATCTTCAGATTGAGCCATACAAGCGTACAAATCTGTAGGACCGAAATAACAAGGATGGATTAACACTGGTTTCAAATTCTATTTTTTCTTTTTGATGAAATAATTATACCCGATAATAAGAACCAGACCGATTAGGAAGTACACAAAGTAGGAAGTAGGTTTTCCTTCTCCGCCTACGGTTGTAAATAAACGTTCCCACCTTACTTTGTCTAAAAGATTACTCGCATTTCCATCTAAACTCATCCATACAAAGACGGGTTTACCGACGACGTGATTATGAGGCACATAGCCCCAGTATCTACTGTCTTCACTGTTGTGACGGTTATCTCCCATCATCCAGTAATAATCTTGCTTGAAGGTGTACTCGTCGATGGGGTCACCATTGAGATAGACTTGAGAGCCTTTGACTTCGAGTGTGTTTTCAATTCCCATCTCTGAGCCTTCATAAACTTCAATAATTCTTCTGTATATAGGAAAACTTTCCAAATTGAGTTGGACAGTTTTTCCTGCTTTTGGAATATAAATCGGACCCAAATTGTCTTTATTCCAAGCTACTTTTCCATTGTTAGGGAAAATTCCTGGTTCTAGTTTATTTTTAGGCGCCGAAATTCGCTGAACTGACTTTACGTTTGGATGATTTCTGAATTTAGCTAGATTTTCTTCAGTGATTGCATTAACTTGATATAGATCTCGTTCTCTATCAACCCATTGTAATCCATCTGTAATACCGTAAATTTCTATTAAACTACGCATATTAAAACCCCGTCCTTTTCCTTGAACTAGATAAGAAAACTGAGGTTTAGCCCGGTCTGGAAGTTGAAGAGGAGAGTTATTGACATAAACTTTACCATCAATGATTTCCAAAGAATCACCAGCAACTCCCACGGCCCGTTTCACGTAATTTGATTTTTTGTCTACGGGTTTATCATAATGTCGTCCAGATTTATCTCGGAACATCCTTACGGTGTCCACCGGCCAGTTGAAGACCACAATTTCATTACGCTGAACCTTTTGAAACCCAGGTAGCCTCATATACGGCAGCTGAGGAGTATTGGTATAAGATTTTACTCCTAATAGTGGAATGGTATCATGAACCATTGGGAATGACACCGCAGTCTGAGGTAGTCTAGCTCCATAGTGAAATTTACTTACAAATAGAAAATCTCCAACCAACAGCGTCTTTTCCAGAGAGGAAGTAGGAATTGTAAAGGGTTGCATGATGTAAGTATGAACAATCGTTGCTGCTACGATTGCAAATAATATGGAGCTTACAAAATCACCAGACTTAGATTTAGCTTTTAGACTCCTGTCTTCGATGTAGTCGTGTTTGGTGAAATAATTAATGTAATAAGTGTAAAAACCCAAAGTCACCAATTCCAGAATGGTGTCTGTTGTTGAATTTTTCCCAAAACTCCGTGCCGTTTCCACCCAAATGACGGGAAACATAATCAAGTTGACAATTGGAATAAAAATGAGGAATACCCACCACCATGGTCTGTTGATAATTTTAAAAAGAATAATAGCGTTATAAACAGGAATTGCAGCTTCCCACCATTTCCTGCCTGCACTTTGGTATAGTTTCCAAGTTCCAAAAAAATGAAAAATCTGGACTATTACGATGAAAAGTAGTATATCGGTGAATGACATAGGTAATCGGATTAAGTTGTTGAATTGAGTTGAAGTACGTCTTTCATAGAATAAACTCCTTCACTTTGATTGAGAATCCATTCTGCAGCGACTACAGCTCCATGAGCGAATCCTTTTCTTGATTTAGCATTATGTGAAATGGTAATGGTATCTATCTTAGAATCATATGTGACATCATGAAAGCCAAAGATTCCGGCTTCTCTTTCTGCTTCTATTGGAATAGAAGCAACCTCTGCTTTAGGCGGATGATTCCAAGACTTATAATTTGTTTCTTCAATGATTTGTTCCGCAAGACTAATAGCTGTTCCGCTAGGTGCATCTTTTTTCTCTAAATGATGAATTTCTTTTAGTTTCACGTTATATTCTTCCAATCCGGACATCATTTTTGCCAGGTAAGAATTCAATTCGAAAAACACATTAACGCCAACACTAAAATTGGACGCATACAGAAATCTTCCTGAGTTAGCTTTGCAGATTTTTGTAGCCTCTTCATAGTTATCTAGCCAACCCGTTGTTCCAGAAACGATAGCAACATTGTTTTCAAGACAAGCAGAAATATTAGTAAATGCAGCTTCAGGAATGCTGAAGTCTATGGCAACCTCTGCTTTTTTCAAATGGGTTATATCCAATTCACCTGAGGAGATATAAACGATTTCGTGATCTCTAGATTTTGCGATTTCTTCAACAGTTTTACCCATTTTTCCGTAACCGAGTATAGCGAGTTTCATTTAATTAAATTTAAAATTCAAAGTTAAGCCATAGTCTATATTTCCACTCAGATAATTAGGTTCAAAGTTAGGTCGAAGTGAAAGGTCTTTCGAAACATCAAATTGCTTCAGGTGAGCATCCACATTAGCATCTACTATATTCAACAGATAAAACGCAACAGTAGCTAAAATGGCAAATTCTTTATTTTGTCTAAATTGTTTCTGAGCGTTGATCAGTCCATCGTTTTCCAAGATGTCTTGAAATTCATCATCCGTAAATCCAGCGAGTCTTCGTTTATAAGCATCCCGATAGCGATTGTACTCCTTATCATTTTGAATGACTAAATAGAGACTCGTTCCAATACCAGCATACACCAATGGAATTTTCCAGTAACTTCCATTGTAGGCCTGTCCTAAACCTGGCAAAATTGCAGAATAAAACGCTGATCTAGCAGGTGCTAAAGGATCATAAAGGTCAAGTTTGAAAGCATCTTTGGTAGAAGTCATCGTGCTTTGTATGCTCAGGCTATCCTGTTCTTGTCCAAAAGTCAATACTATGCCACCCAGTGTAAATACAAGCGAGTAGAAAAAATTACGAGTCACCTTGTATTAATTTTTTGATTCTTTGGAAATCTTCATCAGAAGAAAAAGGAACAATTAACTTACCATTGCCTTTTTTGTTGACTTTCAATTCTACTTTTGCACCAAAATAAGAAGAAATTTGTTTTAGTGCTTTCTGCTTCTTCTCATCCACTTCAGGAGTCTTTTTGCCTTTAGGTTTGTTAGAATCCTCTTGAATTCGTCTTACCAAAGCTTCAGTTTCTCTCACAGAAAGCTTGTCTTTTAGAATTCGTTCGTAGACTTCAAGTTGAACATTTGTACTATTCACATTGATGAGTGCACGACCGTGACCCATACTCAAAAAACCGTCTCTCATGCCGGTTTGGACAATGGGATCTAACTTTAATAGTCTTAGATAGTTGGCAATCGTAGATCTGTTTTTACCAATTCTTTCACTCATTTCTTCCTGAGTTAAATCGATTTCATCGATAAGTCTTTGGTAGGAAAGCGCAACTTCGATAGGATCAAGATCCTGACGCTGGATATTTTCGACAAGAGCCATTTCAAGTGACTCCTGGTCATTGGCAATTCTAATGTAGGAGGGTATGGTTTCAAGACCAAGCATTTTGGAAGCCCGGTACCGGCGCTCTCCGGAAACCAATTGGTATTTGTTAAAGTCAAGCTTTCTAACTGTAATTGGCTGAATTACACCCAATTCCCTAATTGAAGAAGCGAGTTCCTTTAAGGCCTCTTCACTAAAGCTCGTTCTAGGCTGAAATGGATTTACCTCTATGGCATCAAGGCTCAGTTCAACGATATTACCTACTACCTTGTCTGCATTTTTATCTTCTGCAGATTTGATATCATTTTCTGGGTCGTTTAGCAGAGCCGAAAGCCCTCTTCCTAAAGCTTTTTTCTTTGTTGTTTTCGCCATGAACTTAGTTTGACTTTTTAATAATTTCTTCAGCTAGGCTTAAATAATTGTTAGCTCCTTTACTAGCTGCATCGTACTTTATAATGCTTTCTCCATAACTGGGAGCTTCGCTTAAACGTACATTTCTTTGTATAATTGTTTCAAAAACCATGTCATTGAAATGTTTTGTTACTTCTTCAACAACCTGATTGGAAAGACGCAATCTAGAATCATACATCGTCAATAACAGGCCTTCAATGCTCAACTGTTGGTTGTGAATTTTTTGCACACTTTTAATGGTGTTCAATAGCTTACCGAGACCTTCCAATGCAAAATATTCACATTGTATAGGGATCAAAACCGAATCCGAGGCTGTTAATGCGTTTAGGGTAAGCAAGCCCAGCGATGGTGCACAATCAATAAGAATATAGTCAAATTTAGATTTGATCGGCATCAAAGCTTCCTTAAGCATGTACTCACGTCTCTCCATATCTACTAGTTCTAGCTCAATGGCTACCAAGTCTATATGAGAAGGAATCAATTCTAAATTTGGAGAATCGGTATCCATAATTGCTTCTTCTGCAGTCTTGGTATGTTCCAAAAGTTGGTAAGTACCAATCTCAACAGATTCGATATCGATACCTAATCCAGAAGTAGCATTGGCTTGAGGATCTGCATCAATTAGAAGTACTTTTTTCTCTAAAACTCCCAAGGCAGCAGCTAGATTAACCGCAGTTGTTGTTTTACCAACACCTCCTTTTTGGTTTGCAATCGAAATTATTTTACCCATTAAAATATCTGAATTATAAGATGTAAAATTACAATTATTTATGGCATTCAAATATGCCTTTTCTCTTTATGAGGTCTAATATCTAAATTTAACCCCTCTTCTGGGCGCGAATCATTTGCTCAAGTTGGTCCCACATCTCTGGAGTGACCATTTCTAACAGGTTGAATTGTCCTGCGCCTTGCAACCATTCTCCACCATCTATAGTAATGACTTCTCCATTGAGATAATGTGCGAAATCTGACACTAAATAAGCTGCTAAATTTGCTAATTCCTGATGATCGCCAACACGTTTTAAAGGCACTTTTTTGGCCAAATCAAATTTTTCTTTGAGTTCACCTGGCAATAATCTGTCCCAGGCTCCTTTGGTAGGAAATGGACCTGGAGCAATTGCATTAAATCGAATGCCATATTTTGCCCATTCCACTGCAAGCGATCTTGTCATTGCAAGAACTCCAGCTTTGGCAGTTGCACTAGGTACCACATAGGCAGAGCCAGTCCAGGCGTAGGTAGTCACTATGTTTAAGACAGTCTTGTTGGTTTGTTTGTTGTCTATCCAGTATTTTCCAAGTGCTAAGGTGCAGTTTTTAGACCCCTTCAAAACAATATCAATGATGGTATCAAAAGCATTGGCAGATAACCTTTCGGTTGGAGAAATAAAGTTCCCAGCCGCATTATTTAAAAGGATATCTACTTCACCAAAAGCTTCATGAGCTTTTTCTATCATCTGTTCTACTTCTTCATAATGCCTTACATCACATTGCACAGGTAAGCATTTTCCTTTAGTTTCCTGCTCAAGTTCAGATGCTGTAGTTTTTAATTTTTCAAGATTTCTACTTGTTATGACAACATTGGCGCCAAGTTCTAGAAAGTAACTAGTCATTGATTTACCCAGTCCGCTTCCGCCACCAGTAACGATTATGGTTTTGCCTTTCAAGGCGTCATCACGTAACATTTTCTTTTTAAAATCCATCTTATATTTTTTTTCAATTTACAAATTAAAGTTTCAAAGTCAAGTGTTCTCTTTATTCAATTCTTCAATTGTTGATCCATAAAATCAAAAATAAAGATAAAGAGAGACCAAAGGTACTCAAGGCTACTTTTTTAAGCTCAGGATCTAAGCGTTTAGGATCTTTATACTGAGCAATTTTTTTCAAATGAATAGCCAGGGGAATAAATGCCAAAAGAGGCAAGAATATGAGATAAGTTTCTTGGCTTAAATTGATGATCAAAAAGATGAATAGGCTAAAAAAAGCTACTAAAATAAGACTGAAATGGTAAGTTTGAGCAAATTGCTTGCCGAAGAGGACCACCAGGGTTTTTTTATTGGAGTTTCTGTCGCTGTTTTCATCTCTCATATTATTTAGGTTTAAAACAGCACTGCTCAGTAATCCAATGCTTGTTGCAGGAAGCAATAACCATAAGTCAATGGCTTTAGTCATCAGAAAGTTGACACCAAGGACACTCACCAGTCCGAAAAAGATAAACACAAATAAATCGCCCAAACCCCTGTATCCATAAGCAGAATTTCCAACGGTATATTTGATAGCTGCAGCAATGGCAGAAGCTCCAAGTAGGATAAACACTAAACTCAGAATAAAATTGTCTTCTCTGAAACTTACATAAATAAGAGTCAGTGCTAGTAGTGCTGTGATAATTGAGGTAAGAATGATTCCTCTTTTCATTTCTTTATCTGTAATCACCCCGCTCTGTAGTGCTCTCATCGGTCCGATGCGCTCTTCATTATCTGTCCCTTTTACACCATCACCGTAATCGTTAGCAAAATTGGATAAGATTTGTAAACCCAGCGTGGTGGCCAGGGCCAGCCAAAAGATTCCAGGGTCAAATTGTTCTGAAGAAAACGCTAAAGCAGATCCTACCAGAATACCAGATAAGGAAAGAGGTAAGGTGCGTAAACGCGCTGCAGAAATCCAAGCTGCGGTTTTACTCATAGTTTTAAATTCCTGTGTAGTTGGATGGCGTAACCGCTCTAAGTTCAGCTTTTACAGAATCGGAGACGTCCAATGTATCTATAAAAGTTGAAATACTGTCTTTATCTATTTTTGAATTGGTCCGCGTTAAACCCTTCAGGGCTTCGTAAGGATTCTCAAAGTTTTCACGTCTCAAAATCGTTTGAATGGCTTCAGCAACTACGGCCCAATTGTCATTGAGGTCTCTTTCAATTTTATCAGCATTTAAAACTAATTTTTCAAGCCCTTTTGAAGTGGATTGAAGGGCAATCAACATGTGACCCAGAGGAACACCAATGTTCCTCAACACAGTGCTATCTGTCAAATCTCTTTGCAATCGACTGATGGGTAATTTTGCTGACAGATGCTCCAGTAAAGCATTTGCAATCCCGAGATTTCCTTCAGAATTTTCAAAATCTATAGGGTTAACTTTATGTGGCATTGCCGAAGAACCGACTTCTCCTTTTTTAATTTTCTGTTTGAAGTAATCCATGGACACGTAGCTCCAGATGTCTTTATCGAAATCTAGAAGAATGGTATTAATGCGTTTCATAGCATCAAACATAGCAGCCATGTTATCGTAGTGTTCAATTTGAGTAGTAGGGAAGGAGTGCTTCAATTTCAATCTGGCCTCTACAAAATCTTTCCCAAATGCTTTCCAGTCGATGTTGGGGTAAGCCACTTTGTGAGCGTTAAAATTCCCGGTAGCTCCGCCAAATTTGGCTGAGGAAGGAACCTTCAACAGTTGGCTCAACTGCTCTTGAAGCCTTACAACAAACACCTCAAACTCTTTCCCTAGACGTGTTGGGGAAGCAGGTTGACCATGAGTTCTCGCCAGCATAGGAACTTCTGCCCATTCTTCAGCTTTGGCTTTTATGATGCGGATGACTTTTTCAAGTTCAGGAATATATACTTCATGAACTGCTTCAAGTAAACTCAAAGGAACCGCTGTATTATTAATATCTTGAGACGTCAATCCAAAATGTATAAATTCCTTGGATGTTTTTAAATTGAGATGGTCCATTCGTTCTTTGATGAAATACTCCACGGCCTTAACATCATGATTGGTGACTTTCTCAATGGATTTGATATGTTCTGCATCTTCAAGACTGAAATCTAAATAAATTGAGCGTAAGCTTGGATAAAGAGAACTATCCACATCTTTCAATTGAGGAAGTGGTAACTCACATAAAGCAATAAAATATTCAATTTCTACACGTACTCGGTATTTGATTAAAGCGTGTTCGCTGAAATATTGACTTAAAGACTGTGTTTTGGAAGAATAGCGCCCATCAATCGGGGAAATAGCATTAAGTGAATTCATGAATCCAAAATTAATTTTTCCAGCAAATATAAGCTTTCATGACTATATTTTTTAGCAAATCAGATTTACTTTTTGGTCTAAAACCTGCTTCAGAACCAGACCATTCTACAAGCGCAGGAGGCTTGATTATAAGTTCACTTCAACCTAGAAGTTGATCCACCACTTTTTCAACACCAGTAGTGGCATTTTCAGCATAGATATGAATGCGTTCTGAGGGAGATATGGACGGGTTTGGGTCGATAAAATAAATAGGTGAAGCCTGAGGAGCATAATCGATAAGGCCAGCTGCAGGATAAACTTGCATTGAAGTTCCAATAATAATGATGATATCTGTTTGTTGCATAATAGCAATTGCTTTATCCATCATTGGTACTGCCTCGCCAAACCAAACCACATGAGGTCTCAATTGATGGTTGTCATCGTTCACGTCTCCGAGTTTCAAGTCTTCAGTCCAGTCGTAAATTTGAGTATCGTCCTTTACACTTCTCACTTTCATAAGCTCACCATGCAAATGAGTCACCTTAGAGCTTCCCGCACGTTCATGTAAATCGTCTACATTTTGAGTAATGATATCCACCTCAAAATGCTTTTCTAGATCGACTAAGCGTTTATGAGCAGGATTGGGTGAAACCGTTTTCAATTGCTTCCGTCTTTGGTTATAAAAGTTTAGAACCAATTCTGGATCTTTTTCAAATCCTTGCGGAGTAGCAACTTGCATCACATCATGACCTTCCCAGAGGCCGTTGTGGTCTCTAAAAGTTTTCACACCACTCTCTGCGCTTATTCCAGCTCCAGTAAGTATGCTGATGTGTTTCAAAATGTTTATCTATTGATAGCTCTGTATTCTTCATAACAGCCACTTATAGCATCTAGTACTTGTAAATCGTTGGCTGTAGTAATAAAATCTTTGGAATAGTTACATCTGTCCAAAACCTGGTCGATATCGTCTTTGCTTATTTGAAGTACTGCTGAAAGTGTCTCTCTGTCAAATTTGTCCTGAAGTATTTCTTTGATGCTTTCGTTCATTTTCATTTTACGCAAACGGCGCATCTGCTGGTCCTTCTTACTGAAGGTCTTGTAGAGTAAATCGGCTGGATTGGAAATAGACTGTAAGACTTTTGAAATCGCACTGCTTTGATAATCTCCTCCTTCATAGGCGTAATCCAGACCCGATATACTATATCTGTAATTGTCGTAGATCGGAATATTTTTAGCATCAATTTCAAGATAGCCTGTCAATTGTATTTCTTTTAGTCTCACCTCTTCCAGGGCAATTGCAGATTCTGTCATTTTGATTTTGACATCACCAAACTTCATCCAGTCTTCTGTAATTTTCACTTGTATTGATCTAAAGCCCAGATAGGAAAGGTACAGAGTGTCACTTATTCTGGCCTTAACTTGAAATTCACCATCTTTATTTGTTGTAGAACCTTTTACTGTGTTGATGTTTACAATATTCACATTCTCAAGAGGTTTATCATTAGCGGCATTGATGACAACACCAGAAATGGTTTCCAGTTCAGAATCTTGACCCCAACTCAAAATTGAGATCATAAAACATAATAAAAAGGCTGAAATATATTTTTTACTCATATACTAAAAGTAATCATTTCGATGCAATTCTTAAGCATCGAAATGATTTTTTAAATCGTTAACTAGCTCTTTTTTCTTCTTCTTTCGAAAGAACTTTTCACGCTAGAACCTCCCGATCTTTTTCCTTTAAAATCTGAAGACTTATTTTTATCAAAACGTTTTCTAGGCTTGCGATCTCCTCGGTCGCGACTTCTGTCACCACCTTTTCGTCCGCCTCCGCTTTTTTGATCTTTGGTGATTTCTACGTTGACGTGTCTGCCTTTCAACATAAAAGTATCAAAAGTACTTTGTACTTTTTCCACATCATCTGTAGCCACATTAAAGAAAGAGAAGGTGTTTTTCACATCCACTTTGGCTACACCATCACGATCCAGATTCAATTGTTCTTTTAAGAAATCCTTTAAAGACATCCAGTTAAAACCATCTTTCTCTCCAATATTGATAAAGAAACGCGTTTCATCACCGTAATCTTTGCCAGAAGAATAAGACTCATCTGCAGAATGCTGAGTGATTTTAGGGGCGTTTTTATAATAATTGTGGAATCTTGTAAACTCAACAGAAAAGAATTTTTTAATGATATCTTCTTTGCTGAAATCTTCAAACTGAGCTTCCAAATCTGGAATAAAAGCATCTATTTCGTGATTGATTTCGGTACTTTTAATTTCACTTGCAAGGTGAAATAATTGGCGTTTACAGATTTCATCTCCAGAAGGCAATTCTTCCTGAGTAAATTTCTGACCGATAATTTTTTCGACCTGGCGAATTTTTCTCACCTCACTTTTGGTCACGATAACCAAAGATTTACCTTCCTTACCAGCACGTCCTGTTCTTCCACTTCGGTGAGTGTATGTTTCGATTTCGTCTGGCAGTTGGTAATTAATCACGTGAGTGATATCGTCAACATCAATTCCACGAGCAGCAACATCAGTGGCCACAAGCATTTGAATTTGTTTCTTTCTAAAACTATTCATCACCATGTCTCTTTGAGCCTGGCTTAAATCACCATGAAGCGCCGAAGCACTGTAGCCGTCTTCAATAAGTTTTTCAGCTACTTTCTGAGTATCTCTTTTGGTTCTGCAAAAGATGACTGCGTAAATATCTGGATTGGCATCTACCACACGTTTTACAGCGCTGTAGCGATCACGTCCGCCTACGATGAAGTATTCGTGGCTAACAGATTTGGTCGAAATGTTTTTCTGACCAACAGTAATTTCTTTAGGTGATTTCATGAATTTTTTAGCAATCATCGATACCTCTTTTGGCATCGTTGCACTAAATAGCCATGTGTTTTTTTGGTCTGAAGAATGAGATAAAATCTCTTTGATATCTTCAAAGAATCCCATGTTCAACATCTCATCGGCTTCGTCGAGAATACAAATGTTGATGTTGGAAATATCGATAATATTTCTTTGGATCATATCTTTCATACGTCCAGGAGTAGCCACAATAATTTGCGCTCCTCTCTTTATTTGCCTGGCTTGGTCGGTAATACTCGCTCCACCATAAACCGCAACTGTATTGAGGTTCTCGTAGTACTTTGCATACTGTTTTAGCTCGTTGGTAATTTGCATACACAACTCTCGCGTTGGGGAAAGAATTAAACCCTGTGTTTTTTTGGAATTAAGGTCGATGTTCTGAATTAATGGAAAACCAAATGCTGCGGTTTTTCCTGTACCTGTTTGGGCTAGCGCAACCATATCGGTAGGCTCTTCGAGTAAGACAGGAATCGTTTGTGCCTGTACTTCACTCGGGGACTCAAATCCTAAATCTTCGATCGCTCTCAAGATTTCAGGGCTTAAGCCTAATGATTCAAATGTAGTCATAAGTAATTTAAAAATAGGTGCAAAGGTACGTATTCCTAAACTGGTTAAGCCGGGTATTTGTTTTTATTTTAGGCTTTTAGAAATTCTATGAGCTGCTGGAAGGCTAAACCTCTATGACTAATTTTATTTTTATCTAACGCTGACATTTCTGCAAAAGTTTGCGAATACCCATTGGGTTTGAAAATGGGATCATACCCAAAACCACCATTTCCACTAGGTTCCTGAGTGATTTTGCCCTTACAAATACCAGTAAATTTTCGATCTTCATCACCATCTTTAAAGACAATGACAGTTTTAAATTGAGCCGATCGGTCCTTTTTGTTTTTCAGTTCTTTTAATAACTTCAATTTGTTGGCTTCATCGCTTTTTTGCTCTCCAGCATATCGCGCTGATTTTACACCTGGTTGTCCACCCAAAGCTTTCACTTCTAAACCTGTGTCATCTGCAAAACAAGGCATATTAAATAATTTGGAAACGGTTTCTGCTTTTATCTTTGCATTGGCTTCGATAGTCTCCCCATCCTCAATGATTTCTTTATGATACTCCAAATCTGTCAAGGATTTAATTTGGATATGATCTGGAACCAAATCCTGAATTTCCTTTACCTTATTGGGGTTGTGAGTGGCAAAAATAAGTGTCATAAGAGTCCTTTTGCTTTTATTTCTAAATATTTATTGATCGTGTTTACAGATAACTCTTTTGGTTTGG
>CAZOAD010000003.1:0-21721 GCA_964577705.1 uncultured Mesohalobacter sp. | reverse complement strand
GCTTTTATTTCTAAATATTTATTGATCGTGTTTACAGATAACTCTTTTGGTTTGGTCAAAACTGCTTGGATTCCATTTCTTTCAAGCTCTTTTACCATTAACTGTTTGTTGTAGATGAATTCTTGAGCGATCGTTTTCTCATAGATTTCAGTCAGTTTTGTGGTCGATTTGGAGGCTAATTCATCCAGCTCTGTATTTTCAAAAAAGATAACCACCAAAAGGTGAGATTTTGCCAGAGCTCGAAGATAGGGGAGTTGTCGCTTTAAACTGGTGATGTGTTCAAAATTGGTGTACATCATCAATAAGCTACGCTGAGTAATTTTTCTTTTGCTATGTGCATATAGCCTATTAAAGTCCGACACCAAAAAGTTGGTCTGAATCCCATACAGGGTTTCTAAAAGTGTATTTAAGTGTGTTTTTTTTGAACTGGCTGCTACAAAATTTTCAATTTTATCTGCAAATGTGAGCATTCCAACTTTATCTTTCTTCTTCAGTGCAATGTTGCTGAAGGCTAAGGAAGCGTTGATAGAATAATCCAATAGGGAAAGCCCTTCAAATGGCATTTTCATGACTCGACCTACATCGATGAGATTGTAAATAGGTTGAGATTTTTCATCCTGATACTGGTTTACCATCAAGCTATTGTGCTTGGCTGTAGCTTTCCAGTTGATAGTGCGAATATCGTCGCCAATCACATAATTTTTAATTTGCTCAAATTCCATGGTGTGGCCTATCTTTCTGATTTTCTTCATCCCATACTGGCTCATTTTTTGGTCAATAGACAGGAAATCCAGAGCCCGCATTTGTATGAATGACGGATACACTTTTACTTCAGCTTCATTTTCGAACCGATAACGTCTTTTGACCAATTTGGAAGTAGTGCTAATATAGCAATTGAGGTAACCGAATTTGTAGACTCCACGCTTTACAGGAGTGAGCGTGTAATTGTAATCTCGTTTAGAGGTAGCATTGAGTTGTAATGATTTCAAAAAATCTCTCTTCTGAAATTGCTCTGGAATTTCATCTATAATCTCCAGAACAATAGGAAAGTTGTAGGTGTTTACAAAATGAAGTTCTACCACATTGGCATCGCTATTTGAAAATTTATCTGGTAAAATTCTAATTGCTGAAAACTTCTTTCCACTATATAATCTAAAAATTTCAATGCATAGAATTCCGATAAAAATAATCAACAAGCCGAAACTGATCACAAATAGGCTCTCAAACCAAAAGGAAAGTAAGAACAGTCCCGACAAAGCATATAAAATGCCGTAAACCAATTGACCGAAATAAAGAGAGGAAATAAATTGACGCACTATCTAGGAATTTCTACAGATTTCTGGATGAGTTCGATGACTTGCTCGGGAGTGGTCCCTTCCATTTCTTTTTCTGGTGACAAAATAATACGATGGTTCAGCGTTGGTTTTAAGCTTGATTTCACATCTTCTGGCGTAACAAAATCCCTGCCTTGGATAGCCGCAAAGGCTTTGGCAACTTTCAGGATAGATAAAGAAGCTCTTGGAGATCCTCCCAGTAATAAGTGAGGATGTTTTCTGGTTTGTAAGACAATTTCAGAGATGTAATTAAAGATTTTATCTTCTACTACGATATCATGAATTTGATCTCTAAACTTCAGCAATGTTTCCACATTCATCACGGTTTTAATTTGGTCTAAGGCTAATCCTGATTTACGCTTGTGATGAGTTTTTAAAATTTGGACTTCTTCTTCTAAATTTGGATAGTCAATTTTCAACTTGAATAAAAACCGGTCCAGTTGAGCTTCAGGTAAAGCGTAGGTTCCTTCTTGCTCGATAGGGTTTTGAGTGGCAATTACCATAAATGGTGGAGGCATTTTATATTGCTTTCCATCCATGGTGATTTGTTGTTCTTCCATCACCTCAAACAAAGCCGCTTGAGTTTTGGCAGGCGCACGGTTGATTTCATCAATCAAAACAATGTTTGAGAAAATGGGACCTTTCTTGAATTCAAAATCAGATTGATCTGCTTTTAAAATCGATGTTCCGAGGACATCACTAGGCATAAGATCCGGTGTAAATTGAATTCTACTAAACTCAGTATCAATGGATTTAGCGAATAGTTTTGAAGTAATGGTTTTAGCAATACCAGGAACACCTTCAATAAGAACATGACCATCGGTTAATAAGCCAATGATGAGCAGTTTTACAAACTCATCCTGACCTACAATCACTTTTGCAAGTTCCTTACTGATCGCCTCTACGGAGGATTTTAACTCTTCTAATGGTATTCTATTATTGAATTCTAATGAATTTTCGTCTTGCATAATCTAGCTATTGAAAGTTGTAATTTTTTTATCTAAAGTTTTGAGTTCGTCTTCACTTACGATTTCAGAAGTATTGATGCGTTCAATATACTGAAATAATGCCTTTAAGACTTCAAAATCCTTACTGGTTTTGGAAGCCAGGTCTTTAAGGAATGATGTGTTGATCTCGTGGGTGGATAGGTGATAAGATGACCTTATCTGTTCCAGGAAGGCAGTGATTTGCTTTTGAGCGATGGCCTTGTGATCCTTTTTGTCTAAATACATTCCTGCGATGGTTTGAGCAAACTCATAGGATCGATTTTGAACTGCCGGAATTATGGGGATTGGCCTTTGTTTCCGCTTACCACCGAATAACACAACTAATAGAGATGTAATGATAATAAGGTAGTAGGCTGATTTTAAATAGGGATTAGACAATAAATAATACAAGGGGTTTGAAATGCTTTCTTTTCCAGACTTGTAATAATTGTCCCAAAATAAAGTTTGATCCAGGTCAAGATAGCCTAGAGTTCTGGCTGTATATTCACTGTTGCTTCCATCTACCATGAAATAATTGGTGTATACCTGAGGGGCAAGGTGAAGCAGAAACTTACCATCACCCCAATTGACCTGAATGTAGTTGGTATGTTCGGCTTCTCTGCTTTTACTTGTTTTTACTTCTCCTAAAGCCTTGGTTTGTAAAGAATCAATTTTTGAGAAATAAAGGTACTCAAAAGCTTTTCTGGAAGTTTTAAAGTCAGCTAATTTTAGAGGTTCATTCCTAAAATTAAAGCTTGGCTGGTATTCAATCTCAGAATTACTAACGTGAAAACTAACATCAAGTCCCAAGGTGTCCAGTAATAACTTCGGAATTCCTTCTGAAGCAATAAACACGGAATTTCCAGTTTCTACCCAGCTCAAAAGATCTTTGTTTTCTTCTTCGGTTAGATTAACATACCGGTTGACAAAGAAATAAGTTCCCGATTTTTGCAAACTATCTTGAAATACTTCGAAAGGGGACTTGTCCAAATGTTCAATCCCTGATGCTACTGTTTGTAAGCCTTCATAAAAAATTTCAGTGGCTAGCGCTCTATTATCCGTGTGTACATAACTTGGACTCCAATCTGTAGGTTCCACCTTGGTAGCATCCAGAATTATGATTAAGACCACAAGTCCAATCAATCCCCAAAGCAAGCCTTTCATTTTCTTATCCATTGGCTTTGGAAGTTTTAATGTGGTTGATAAGCTGTTCAAAACGAGCTTTGGCTGTTCTGAAGGCGGAAGCTTCTAGCTGAAAGTCGCCATACCATACAAATTCATAAAATCGAGAAGCGTAGGTAAAATCAGATTTTATGGCTTCTTGATTTATTTCAGATTTATAATCTGTATTGGTTTTCTGAAATTGATATTCTATAAACTTATGATCTTTTAAATGCTTTAAAATATTAAGAAATAAATAGCGGGAAGCAAGTCTGTAATCCCCAGCGGCTTCAGCTTCTTCAATAAGAGTTGATAAATCTTTCTGCTGTATTAAGCGTTCATCTTCAGATAAGTTGATCTCGCTTTGATCTTCAGGAGGTGTGTTTGGGCTGACCACATAATATTTGTTGAATAGCCAAATGATGAGAACCCCAATGCCTATGATGAGTAGTATTTTTAAGACTAAAGCTAAGTAATTCCAAAAATTACCTTGAGAAACACCAGATAATAACCAGTCTAAAAACTTATTCCACTGCAAGCTTAACCAGTCTTGAAACTTATCCCAGGCAGATTTTTCATTAGTGTATTTGAAATAGTTATAGTCTTCATTTTGTTGATAAGACTCAAGGATAGATTTATCAAACTCAACGATTTCAGTGGTACTCACCAAGCTATCACCTCCATGCATATTGGGATGAGCCCATACAAATCCTGTCCCTGTCCAATTCAGAATAAGGAAAAATGCCAATGCATTAAAAAAATGACTTGATTTAACTTCCAATGCGGTCTATATCTTCTAAAGTTCCGGTTTTATTATGGTATTCATTCAAATTGAAATAGATAAAAACAATACTAATAATGGTTACAAGGCCTAAGATATATTGCGCCAGGGCGGCAAAGACATAAAGCGTCATATATAACCAATTATTCATTAGGTTTTCTGTACCTGGAGTGCCTGAACCTTCTCTGATGGAGACTACGGTTTCCATAGCACTTATGATAACGATTGGAAGTTGAAACAATCCTCCGATTAAAGAAATCAATATGCCTACCACGAGTATGGTCGCGAAGGTGATCCACCAGTTTTGCTTGATAAGGTTAAAGCATTCTGTAAATGCATCTGAAAAAGATTTTTCTTGAAAAACGATAATTGAAAAAATTAGAGAAAGTGGGACAAGTAAATAAATCCCTGGTAGTATACATAATATAAATCCAACAGAAACAAGTATTCCCACTACGACAACACTTCCAAGGGATTTGCCAAAAAACTGACCAACGTATTTGCTAACCTCATCATCTTTAATATCGCCTTCATTTTTGATGTAACTTTTGATAATGCTATTGATTGTTGTAATGCTGAGGGCAGTATAGGCAATGGAACTCAAAGTAAGCAATAGGATGGCAATACCAGTTGTTGTAGCAAATTCAATTAAAAAGTCTTGAGGATTTCCGTTGGTTAAAAAATCACTTGTCATGCTTAGAGATTCGTATTGATAGTAGGTGCTTGCTGCAACGATGAGCAATAAGAGCCAGCCTGCGTGTTTGAGGTACAATCTGAAAATTGATTTGTATTCTTCTCTTATGAACTTAAACGTATCTGAAATGATAGCGCCTAGATCACGCTCTTTTTTAAAGTTGATGTAGTTGTTTTGCATGTTTGGTATGGATTAGTTGTGGTAATATGACGTAGTAATAGATGATTAAAAATAAGGATGAAAGTATGATCAAAATGGCAAGCCAGTCTGGCATTCCAGTGAGCCGCGTAATAAATCCTTCCAAAAACCCTGCAATTATAAAAAAAGGAACAGTACTTATTACGATTTTGAGCCCAGCTTTCACCCCCTGGATAAAAGATTGAAGCCGGGTGTAGGTTTTTGGAAACAATAAGCTTTTACCCATAACAAGTCCTGCACAACCAGCTACGATGATGACGGAAATTTCTATAGTTCCATGAATCCAGATGGTTCTTGCGGACTCCCAAAGTAAATCTTGATCGTAAAAGAAATACTGAAAGGACCCCAGCATGATGGCATTTTTCATCAATATGAAAATAGTACCAAGACCAGCAAGAATTCCGGCAGTAAACGCAAAAAGAGCAACTTTGATATTATTCACCGTAATTCCCAAAAACATATCGGTTTCATTGGCTTTTTTATAAACTGCCATAGGATCGCCCTTCTGAATGTTCTCTACTGTGGCATTCACGTAAGCATCTCCCAAAATAAGTCGCACAAACCCATCATCTGCAGAAGCAGAATAGGCTCCAACCGCACTAAACCCTAAAAATAGGAGGAAAGCTACTAGCAAAGTAGGTCGGTATTTGTAAAAGAATAGCGGGAATTCTTTTGCGTAGAATTGATAAATTTTATTTTTCGACTCTTTTTTGGTCTTGTAAATTTTTTGATGAATGCCTACAGAAAGCTCATTGAGGTATGCCGAAGTCTCGCTATTGGCGTAAAATGTTTGGGCATAGTTGAGATCTTCCGTGAGCTCAACATAAAGTTTGGAGAGTTCGCCGGGAGAAATGCTGATATTATTTTGCACAACTCTTTCAAATTTTAACCATTTGTCTTTATTTTGCTTGACAAAAGCCGCCTCTCGCATCCTTTAATAATTTATCCAAAGAAACGTAATCTATGAGTCATTTTCAAATAGAAACTGCACAAAATGTAAAGATTGAACAAAGTGTGGCTACCGTATGGGATAGAATCTTGGCTTACCTCATAGATTTTTTATTAATCATAGTTTATGTGTTTGCTACTTTAGCCATTATGAGCGGGCTACTCGATGTTTCTCCTTTTGAAGGTTACGCCACCTCTTTAGTACTTGGTTTACCCCCGTTTTTATACCATCTACTTATGGAAACATTTATGAACGGGCAGAGTGTTGGTAAAGCTTCTATGCGATTGAGGGTGGTAAATCTCGATGGATCTAAACCTCAATTTTCTGGATACTTGATTCGTTGGCTACTCAGGATAGTAGAAATAAACTTAGTGAGCGGTGCTTTAGCTATAGTTGTCATTTTAATCAATGGAAAAGGACAGCGTCTGGGAGATATTGCCGCCAAGACTACAGTCATCTCCGAAAGAAGAAAAACTGGGTTTAAGAAAATTCCACTGTTTGAAATCGATGATTCTTATCTTCCACATTATCCTCAAGTTGCTACGTTAAACGATAAAGACCTCAGACGTATTAAATCAATTTTTGATAAAGCAAAAAATGAATCGGATCATGCTATAATGGTTAAACTAGCAGATAAAATCAAAAGTCAGTTGCAAATTCAAACGAACCAATCCTCTCAAACCTTTATACAAACCGTATTGAAAGACTTTCAATACTATAGCACACACTAATGGAATATACTCTCATACTTGATATCCTTGGTGTCATTGCTTTTTCCATTTCTGGGGTGCTTTCCTCGCTCAAGAAACGTATGGATGCCTTTGGTATTCTAATCATTGCCTTTGTAACTTCGGTTGGAGGAGGAACATTAAGAGATGTTCTTCTGGGAGTTCCAGTGATGTGGATGCAGGATATGACTTATGTCTATATGATCATTACAACCACTATTCTTGCAGTCATTTTTAGAAAAAAATTATCCTACCTAAGAAAGTCTTTATTTTTATTTGATACCCTTGGTATCGGACTTTACACCGTTGCTGGGGTAGAAAAGGGGATAGCTGAAGGACTTCCAGCTATTATTTGTATTGCCCTGGGTACGATGAGTGCTTGTTTTGGTGGGGTTATACGAGATATTTTATGTAATGATATTCCACAGATATTCAGAAAAGAGATTTATGCTACAGCCTGTATTCTTGGAGGCTTCAGTTATTTCGTTTTCTTAAAACTGAATTTACCAGTGAGTTTGATTTTTATATTTTCCGGGCTTGTCGTAATTATTGTAAGACTCTCAGCAGTGGTCTTTAAACTTTCATTGCCTTCGGTTTATAAGAAGGATGAGGACATTACCGATTACTGGTAATCTTACCTCACAACCTTCATGTTCATACCAACATTGGTGAGTGGCCACTCACTTCCGTCCGTTTTAAGTTCATCAATTTTTTCGATCACATCCATGCCGCTGATCACTTTTCCAAACACTGTGTGATCTTCATCCAGGTGATAGGCACCATCTGGTTTGGTCACTACAAAAAACTCAAATGGGGAGGATGCATTACTTACATTTTGCTCTGCGTATTTTGCGGCTGAGACTACCCCATAATCATGAGGGTAGTGTTGACTAAATTCATTTGGGATTAAATAATCACCAACTGCTCCTCTAAACTCATGAGTGGCCATCCTGTCGCTATTTCCGCCTTGGACTACAAAATTTTCATCGACTCTGTGAAACACTGTAGTGTCAAAATATCCTAGTTTTGCCAACCGAATAAAATTAGCGCGGTGTAGGATAGGTTCCGGATAAAGCTCTATGCTGAAGTTTCCCATATCGGTTTCCACTTCTACAATAGTTTCAGGATTTTTTTTTCCGTAGTTTTTAAGAAAAGGAATCAATTCCTCCTGTTCTATAAATTGAATCTGTGATAAATCTTGGTCTGTTTCACCATTGGATGGAATATTAACTTCAATTTTCTCTTCAATAGTGTCTTTTTTAACCTCACTTTTATCTGATGAATTATCTTTGTTTTTTTTGCAAGAACAAAGACTTATAAATAGACACAAAATAAGAAATGGATTTTTCATCGTTTACGAATTTGGTTTCAAAATTAAAGAAAATAGAGCTTCCTGGCGAATCTTTTCATTATCAACTCGCTCCTTTATTTAGAAAAGACGAACTGAAACGAACCGATCTTAACGGTAAAAATCCAAATTATGCCGGGGTAGTTTCACTTTTGTATCCAAAGAATGGTCAGGCCCATATGGCTTTTATTTTGAGAAAAACCTACAAGGGAGTGCATTCCAATCAAATAGGTTTTCCTGGAGGTCGCTACGAAGAGGTCGATAAAAATCTGATGCAAACAGCGCTAAGAGAAACAGAAGAAGAAATTGGGGTGTCTGCAAATAGTATTCAAGTGATCAAACCTTTAACGGAGTTATATATTCCTCCATCCAATTTTCTGGTTCATCCTTACTTAAGCTTTGTGGAGCAGGAACCCGTTTTCGTTCTCCAGGAAAGTGAGGTCGAGAATATTATTGAAATACCACTATCGGTTTGTTTGGATAAAAACAATCTGAATACTGAAATTATAGATGCTTCCTATGCTAAAAATGTCGAAGTTCCTGCCTACAATTTTAATGGGCACGTGGTTTGGGGAGCTACTGCTATGATCTTGAGCGAAATAAGAGAACTCTTCTCGAGAATAGCATAAGTCCATAAAACCTTATATTTGTAAATTAACTTTTTGAGATATGGGCTTATTCAAGAAAAATCCTTTTGGACATTACTTATTTTTAAAAAAATGGCTAATCAGGATCATGGGCGGACTTACCCATCAACGCTATCAAGGGTTTAATGAACTTCAGATTGAAGGTTCATCTATAATAAAGGATTTACCAGATAGAAACGTTTTGTTTGTTTCCAATCACCAAACTTACTTTGCTGACGTGGTTGCGATGTACCATGTCTTCAATGCTTCGCTAAGTGGGAGAGTAGACAGCATCAAGAACGTAGGTTACTTGTGGGATCCAAAACTAAATATATACTACGTTGCAGCGGCGGAAACCATGAAAAAAGGGTTACTGCCAAAGATTCTTGCTTATGCTGGTTCTATAAGCATCGATAGAACCTGGAGAGCCGATGGTCAAAGTGTAAACAGACAGGTTAAAATGAGTGACATTTCAAACATTGGAATGGCTCTCGACGATGGGTGGGTGATAACATTTCCTCAAGGAACTACCAAACCCTGGAAACCCATTAGAAAAGGAACTGCCTTTATTATTAAAAAATATAAACCAATCGTCATTCCAATTGTAATAGATGGTTTTAGAAGATCTTTCGATAAGAAAGGGATTCGGATCAAGAAAAGAAATATTCTTCAGTCCATGGTCATAAAAGAACCCTTGGAAATCGATTACGACAATGAAGAAATAGAAAGCATTGTAGAAAAAATTGAGAATGCTATAGAACAGCACCCTTCGTTTCTGAAAGTGATTCCTGAAAGTGAGATCATGGCTCAGGAAGCTCTTAACGAACAGCGTCGCTATAGTGCTAAAACTCAAAAAGACAAGGAGAAAAAAGAGAAAAAAAAGGCTAAGAAGGCACAAATAAAGGCTGAGCAGGAGGCAAAGAAAGGAGAAGATAATAAAGACCAAACGGCTAGTTAAATCTTGATTAAAGTCAGGAGTAATTTTTGAAATTCTTTAGTTTACATCTACATTTAGATAAAATTAATGATAATGAAAAAATTAAAATTTAACGATAACGATCAGATGCATGCTATAGGTTTAGGTACCTGGAAGTCTAAACCTGGCGAAGTAAAAAAAGCTGTAAAACACGCCTTGAATGTTGGTTACAGGCATATAGACTGTGCAGCTGTTTACGGAAATGAAAAAGAGGTTGGAGAAGCCCTAAAGGAAATTTTTGATAAAGGAAATATTAGAAGGGAAGAGGTGTTCATTACCTCAAAATTGTGGAATAATGCTCACCGCAAAGAAGACGTAAAGCCAGCCCTTGAACAAACGCTCAAAGATTTACAACTCGATTATTTAGATTTATATTTAATGCACTGGCCAGTGGCATTCAAATATGGATTGGAAGGCTTTCCTCAATCAAACGATGATTTTCTATCACTGGAAGAAGTGCCTCTAAAGGAGACCTGGGAAGCTATGGTGGATCTGAAAAAAGAAAACCTCGTGAAACATGTTGGGGTATCCAATTTTAGCAAAAAGAAATTGAGTCAGCTCATGAAAGATTCTGATTATGTGCCAGAGGTTAATCAAATCGAGTTGCACCCTTATCTTCATCAAGAAGATCTTGTCAGCTTTTGTCACGATAACGCCATACTTGTAACTGCATTTTCACCATTAGGAAGTCAGGACCGCACAGAGGAAATGAAAGCAGATAATGAGCCAACATTACTTGAAAATGATGTCATCAAATCGATTGCGGAGAAACATGACGCCACTCCAGCTCAAGTTTTGATAAGATTTCATTTGGAAAGACAAGTGGCTACCATTCCAAAATCAACAAATGAAGACAGAATTGAAGAAAACCTTAAAAGTGCGGAACTAGAACTGGATGGAGAAGATATCCAGAAACTCTCAGATTTAGATAATCATTATAGATACGTCAACGGTAAATTTTTTGAAACTTCAGACGGGAAATATTCTAATATTTATGATGAATAGCAGAAGTTTTATAAATGACTTATAAATTATAAAAATCGGAGTGAAGCAACTTTGTGATAAAAGTTAAATTCACTCCGATTTTTTTATACAAATAGCAATGTTACCAGCCGTGTACCGAAGCTCCACTTTGAAAGGACTCCAATATCTTCGCTTCGTAATCCAGTAAGTCAGACCATTTTTGATTGACTTCTTCCACATCGTGATATTGACGGGCAAATCCCAAAAACATGGTGTAGTGATTAGCTTCACTTATCATCAATTTTCGGTAAAAGCGTCTGAGTTTCTCATCGCTCAATTCTTCAGACAGGAGTCTAAAACGCTCACAGCTTCTCGCCTCTATCAAAGCAGCATAAAGCAAACGATGTACAAGTTGAATGTCTCTACTACCTCCCTTAGGGAAAAAAGTGACCAATTGTGCTACATAATTGTCTTTGCGATCTCTTCCTAAAGCTATATTTTTTTCCTTCAGCAAATCATGCACCATTTTGAAATGACTCATCTCTTCCTGAACCAGCTCTGTCATAGCACTCACCAGTTCAGTATATTCCGGGAAGGAAACAATCAAAGAAATAGCAGTAGAAGCCGCTTTTTGCTCACAGTAAGCATGGTCAATTAAGATTTCATCTATATTTTTCTCTGCGATGTTTGCCCATCGCGGGTCTGTAGGTAATTTTAGTCCAAGCATAATAATTATATATCTAGGTCAAAAGTCGTTCGCAATAATTCCAAATTTGGATTGGTTTCTTTTAGTTTTTCAAACTTTTCTCGCGGTGTATATACGTACTTTTTTTCCGCCTTATGATTTACAGAAACATCAAGAATTATAGTGGTGTTCTGTAACTTATCTTTTAGGAATTTCATCAATTCTCCCTGGTCTTGAAGCAAATTGAGCTTCATCGATTCATTGGGAAGTTCCAGCTTAATCACATGTTTATCCACTTTTGGCTTGGAAGTACCCATCACCGAAGCCAGGATTTTACTTCCATTAACATTCAGAATCTGGATGTATTCCTCCCAAGCCTCAAGCATCTTTTCTTCACTAAACTCTTCAGTCAACTTTTCCTCCTCAGGCTTGTCCTTCTTCATCTCTTCCTTGAGCCTTTTCTTTTCTTGAATGCTCTTTATAGAAAGACCGTTTACTTTTTTAGGACGGTTCTCCAGCGAGGGTTTTAGACGCTTTTTCGGTTCTTCTGCATTATTTTTTTCTTCTGATTTTACCTCGTTTGGCTTCGTGATTTCAGTTGGTGAGCTTTGTGATTTAGTTGAACTAAGGTCAACGTCTTGAGATGCAGGTATCTCTAAAGTCTCTTCCACTGCCTTTACCTGAGGTTCCTCTGAAATCTTTTCGACAGATTTTTGCCCAGTCTCCTGAGGTTGTCTTACTTCAGAAAAATGGGAAGAGGCTTGTTCAACTTGTTTTGGGCTTATGATGTGGTGTTTAGTCTTTTTTTTTTCAGGTGAGTTAGGGTCTGTCAAAGAAGCTAACTTCATCAAACAAAGCTCCACGTGCAGGCGTTGATTTTGACTTATCTTGTAATTAAAATCACAAGAGTTGGCTAAATCGATTCCATCTTGTAGGAATGAGTAGGAGGTTGCTTGAGACTGCTCAAAATATCTGGCCTTAGTTCGTTCACCAACTTCTAGTAGGGCAATGGTCTGCTGGTTTTTAGAAACCATCAGATCTCTAAAGTGTGAGGCTAAGCCGGCTATAAAGTGCTGCCCGTCAAATCCTTTGGCTAATATTTCATTAAAATAAATTAAGGCTTCTGGAATGTTATTTTCAAGCAGTAAATCTGTAGTGCGGAAGAAAGTTTCGTAATCTAAAACATTTAGATTCTCTGTCACTGCCTCACGAGTTAAATTGGTGCCACTAAAGCTCACAACTCTATCGTATGTCGATAAGGCATCACGCATAGCACCATCGGCCTTTTGAGCGATGATATGCAAGGCATCATCATCGGCGTCAACACCCTCTTTTTTAGCAATTTTAGCCAGGTGTTCTTTAATGTCTCCTACCGTAATGCGTTTAAAATCGAATATCTGACAACGTGAAAGTATAGTAGGAATAATTTTATGTTTCTCTGTCGTTGCTAAAATAAAAATCGCGTGTTTAGGCGGTTCTTCTAGCGTTTTCAAAAAAGCATTGAATGCCGCTTGAGACAGCATGTGAACTTCATCAATAATATATACTTTGTACTTTCCTGTTTGAGGAGGTATTCTTACCTGATCCGTAAGATTTCGAATGTCGTCTACAGAATTGTTGGACGCTGCGTCGAGCTCAAAGATATTGAAAGCAAAATCTGTTGTTTCATCATCTGTGGCGTCCTGATTTATTTTTTTGGCCAGAATTCTTGCACAAGAGGTTTTACCCACACCTCTGGGGCCGGTGAATAAAAGTGCTTGTGCTAAGTGATCGTTATTGATGGCGTTGAGCAATGTATTGGTAATTGCTTTTTGTCCAACAACATCTTCAAAAGTTTCGGGTCTGTATTTCCTGGCTGAGACAATAAAATGTTCCATAACACAAATATAGTTTTATGAAAACTATACTGCAACGTCAGTTTGCTTTTTAATTTAAGATAGAGAAGTTTTTTGAAACGCCTTTTCTATTTTTTCGTTGGCTTGTTCTTTTTCTTCTGTACTGGCCTCATGTTCTTCTTGGTGTTCTTCTGCAATCGTCGTTAATTCCAATTTGGCATAAATTGGAAAATGATCGGATCCTATACCTGGTAAAACTCTTATTTCATTAAGACTAAATTCTTTACTGTGAAAGAGGTGGTCCAGCGGCCATCTCAAAAACTTATACTTAGCGTGGAAGGTACTGTAACGTCCTCTGCCAATCCTTGGATCTAGCAATCCACTTATTTTTCTAAACAATTGAGTACTTCTAGACCAAGCCACATCATTAAGATCACCAAAGACCAATACAGGGCCATCTATTTTTTTTACGTGTTTTGCGACTATAAGTAATTCTGCATCTCTATTGGTAGAGGTTTTGGCTTCAGAAGGACTTGGAGGTTTTGGGTGTAAAGCAAAAATTTTAATTTTATGTTCAGGATCAAGTCTCACGAAAGCTTCGATAGAAGGAATGTCGTCTTTTAAGAAGTGATTGATTTGGACATCCTCCAACTCGAATTTGGAATACAAATGCATCCCGTAGAGGTTGTCCTGAGGAATTTTCACAGTAAATGGATAGTCATTTTCTATAGGTTGAAGTGCTTTTTCCCATTTGGAATCGCTTTCCAAAGTGAGTAACATATCGGGTTGGTAAGTCTCTACCCGGCTTAGTAGTTTTTCATATTCATCATTTGGAGTCAGCACATTACTGGCCATTAAGCTTAAACATCTGGAAGTTTTCGTTGGCGTAGTCTTCAAGACCTCTTTTTTGTAAATACGACTGTAGGGAATTATTTTTATGCAATGAAAAAGGATAGCCAGCGCCACCATACTCATTCCGATCCATTGAAAAATATCTTTAAAATCAAAATAAAGAAATCCAAGAAATAGACCAAAAATGCTCAAGACCAGTAACTGAACTTTGGGAAAATCAAAAAGTCTAACTACCCAGTGATCTACACGAAAAAGGGTTACAAATGCAAAAAAGCACATTAGAGCTTGATAAATGATTATGGTGATAAGCATTCCTTTTATTTATCGTTTTTGGCTATGATCCATACCGCATGTACAATACCAGGCACAAAGCCAAGGATTGTAAGCAGTATGTTAAGCCAAAAGGCTCCACGTATTCCCACTGTAAGGAAAACACCTAAGGGTGGGAGGATGATCGCAAATATAATTCTTAATAAACTCATTGGTGTAAGTTAAAATTAAAGGCGAATTTAAATAAATACACAATCAAACAAGAGCAATACTGATAAATTCTGATTTATCTGACATAATCTGACGACAAGGTCTTTAAAAAAGCAATCAATGCTTGCTTTTCTTCAATCGTCAAATTTAGGTTTTTTAAAATGGGAGAGTTTTCTGGCAAAGTACCTTTGTAGGTGCTTTTAATTTTTTTTTGAATAGGAGCGGGGTTGCCAAGATTGTAATAGTCGATCACATCTTTGAGTTTAGGAAAATTGCCATGATGCATCCAAGGTCCAGTTTCAGAAATCTCTCTTAGTGTAGGTGTTCTAAACTTTCCTAAGTCTGCACTATCTTTTGTAACTTCAAACAATCCTAGATCTTGATGTTTGGATCCAAACAGGGATTGTCCATCATTGTGGAATTTATTATCACTAAAATAGGGTGAATTATGACAGCTTATGCAGTTTGCCTTAGTCCTGTAAACATGCAGTCCAAGCACTTCTTCATCGGTATAAGCAGATTGATCTCCTTTTATAAATTTATCAAACTTGCTTTCTCCACTCACCAGAGTTCTTTCAAAAGTAGCGATAGCCTTATTAACCCGTTCTAAGGTAATTTCTGAAGACCCAAAAGCTTTATCAAAGGCTATAATATAAGAATCGATATTAGAGATACTATCTAAGGCAATTTCTATGGCTTGGTTCATTTCTAGAGGATCTTTAATAGGGAATTTTGCTTGATGTTCTAGACTTTTAGCTCTTCCATCCCAAAAGAGATCATTAGCAAAGGCAATATTAACAAGGCTCATTGCATTTCTGTGACCTTCTCTATCATCGTGACCAAGTGACCTTCGCTTTGAATCTGTCCAAGCTTTAGCTTGATCATGGCACGAGGCACAAGCCACTTGTCCGCTTTTAGACAAACGCTTTTCAAAAAATAAGGCTCTGCCTAATTCTTCTTTCTCCTTAGAGTATGGATTATCTTTTGGGAAGGTAACATCTGGTAAACGTCCAATGTCTTCAAATGTATTGATGTCAACACTAGGATCTAAAACAGGTTCTGGCCACTTAGACTGGTCTCCACTGCCATAAAGACGCCTTAACTCATCATAATCATAATAAGTATGGTCATCATCGCCCGAGTAAGTTGTAAAGGCGACAATGGCAAAGCCTATAAAAATAAAACTTAGATATAAAAAAGTTGTTTTCAATCTCAAGGTCATAAACTTATGGGTGTTGCACACTCTAAACCAGTTAGTGGAGCTGGATCTTCATTCACATCTTCGGTATAAATGTAAAGAAATTTTTCAGCATTAGGATTACCGTTAAGCTGACTTTCATCAGTAATGATGCTTAAAATTATTTCCCAGCGATCATTAGCGGCATCGAAAGAATAGGTCCCACTTCCGCATACTGGAATGTTAATAATCTGGTCATCAACAATAAATTCAAGATTCTGTATACTCACTTTCACACTGCCTTGCGTGTTGCTTTCTGGAAAAAAATCTAAGGACTCTGTCTGAGTGAATGCGGGTGAAAATACAGAAGCACCTTCATAAAATCGTCTTAGATTAAAGGGATTGGTACCTATAATGTCTCCATTGGGATTTCTATTGATACTTCTAAATCCAATTTTGTAGCGATGAAATCCATTGCCATTATCAAATTCACTTCCCGGCTCAACTTCCACAGGTCTAGTAAAGCTTTGAAAATCTCTCCACTCACACGCATTGCTATTGGCATCAAGAATCCACGCTTTTCCAAAGGTTCTGTAAAAACGATCGGATGCATTATAAAAAGCTGAGGCAGGATCACCAGATCGTTCAGGTGCTTCTCCTGTTTTAAAAAACTGAACTAAATTTTGACCTCTAAGGAGTAAATTATCATTTTCTACGCTGTTGAGCCTTAAGTTTAAATTTGTGGGAAGATCTTCAAAATTATCTTTTATTTCAAGACGATAACTCAGGCTTTTGCTAGGGGATTCTATGGCTAAAAGATCAAGATCAAAGTCGAAATTAAAATTGAGCTCATCACTACAGGAAGACTGAATAAAATCTGAACTTAACCAGTTTAATGTATTAACATCTTTAGGGTCAACAATTTGATCAAAAGAGATATCGATGTTATAGGATTCACCACTAACGCCTTGTATTTCTCTGTCTGTGCTCGAGAATTGATAGGTGACTGGATCAAAATCAGAAATAAGTAATTTGAAATTATCTAGCGGTTTCAACGTGTTTGGGTATCCAATATTGATTTCAGGATCGCTAACTGAAGTGATTTGAAAATCAATAGAAGCATTCGAATCTAAATTGGTAAGCCTTTGTTGGGGAACAATATAAATTGTATCTGAAAGTTGATTCGCTTCAAATTTGAGCAGATTTGATCTGGTAAAAATCAAAACATCTGAAGCTTCAATAGCGTTATAGGTTAAGGAGTATTCTGCCTCAAGGCTATTTTCGAGATTATTTACACTTAAAGTCACAGGAAGTTTAAGAGTATCCCTTTTCTTAAATTCAAACTCTTCGAGTTCAGGTTGATTAGAAATATCATTTGGAAATTGTATAGGTTGTCCGTTAGAGTCTGTCTTAAAGCTAAATCTTATAAAGGCAGTATCCAAAATGGCATTGGAATTGGTGTCATCTTCTGAGCAGGATATGCTAGGAATTAACAATAGCAATGATAATATGTAAACCATACATCTAATAGCCTTCATTTTGAATCATATTTTGGTTGATAAGTAGTGAACTTTCCGGAATAGGTAAAACAAACCTAGGATTGGGGTAATCCAGTTGGCATAGGTTGATGGTGCACCCATCTTCTCTAATGATATCTTTGTTATTTCTTTTTAAATCAAAAAATAAGTGTCCCTCAAACGCGAGTTCCCTCCGGCGTTCCAGTAAAATCTCATCAATTAAATCCTGACCGCTAATGCTGTTGAGTTCTGCATCTGGATTAGCCCTCAATTTGATACGGTTAAGGTCGTTTAGGGCTTCATTTTCTCTTCCGGTTTTGGCAAAAGCCTCTGCTCTGTTCAAAAACATTTCAGATTGCCTTATAACTATAGCCCCATCCCGGTCTGAGAATTTTTGTGTAAAGGTAAATGGTAATTCTTCAGTACCAGAAGAAGTTTGAGTGGAAATAAAATAGGTTTTTAATAATCCTGATGTTGATCTAATATCATCATTGGTGTAAAGCGATGAAAGATCATTTGAAGTTGAATAGCGTTTATTCTCTATAATATTGCCATTAGAATCAGTGATCACCTGAAAGTATGTTGATACAGAAGATCTTATTGTTCCATCATCTTGATCTATCGGAGGAGCCAATTCTAAAAGAGCTTCGCTTAGGGGATTGAAATCCAGCCATTGTGAAACTAGAAGATCTCTGGGAGTAAGGTCCGGACCTTCTTCAATTACTTGACTACTTAAATCTATAGCATTTTCCCATTGTTGCATATACAAGTAGACTCGAGAAAGAAGAGCTTTAGTATTTAATTCATTGAAGTAGAAAACTTTTGGCTGGTTAGCATTCTCTGATGAATTTTCAAAAAAATCGATGGCCTGAAGATTATCAGCTTCTACTAGAGCGTAAGATTCTCCTACCGTTAAACGGGACGGGAAATCTTCACCTATTTGTAGAGGTTCAGTATTGTATACTATTCCTAAATGACTGGCATTGGAAGTAAAGTTATAGGGTTGAGCGTACACTCTTAACAAATCGGCATGTAAAAAGGCACGCATGGCTAGGGCCTGAGCTTTAATGAGGTTTTTATCCGCTTCAGCTCCATCTATAGCGTCTATTCTGGTTAAGATTAAATTTATAGCATTTATAATCTCGTAGGAATCTTCATATAAATTTTCAAAATTACTATCAGACTCCTGTTCTTCAAACCTATAGGTAGCTTCAAAACGCGGATCAATAGATGTGATGCCTTGATTATTTGGAGCAAATTTTATGTTGCCTGCCAGAGCATCGGCATAGATAAATCGTAAACTCGAATAAAGTTCTTCGAATTTGGTATAGGCTCCATTTAAGGCGTCGAAATGTCCTTCTAGGGTCGACAGCTGTTGATCGATTGATATTTGTTCCACGGGCTCCCTGTCTAGAAAATCATCACAGGACAGAAGTATAAAACAAATGCAAAATAGAATTCCTTTTTTCATATTCCTATATTGATTCCTGCTGTTATTGTTCTCATCTCTGGGTATTGAAATCTTAATTCTGCGATTCCATTCCTGTCTTTTCTGCTCCCTTCTCTGTACCAGTAACCAAGATTATCTGCATTGATAAAAATATTGGCAGTGTTGAGCTTTAAACTTTCGATGAGTTTATCGCCTAATTTATAGTTTAATCTCAAATTTTGAAATTTGACATGGGTATTGTCGTAAAGATATTTGGTTGAATTGGGGATGATAGGCTGTCCGGGACCTGGTTTTGAATTTCTGGAACTATCGCCAGGCTCTTGCCAGTAATCCAATGTATTGCTGATCATATTTCTATTGGTGATCTGTTGGTCTGTTCTTTCGAAATCTTGATCCACCAAAATATCTCCTCCAATATTGTAAACAAACCTTGCACTGAGGGACCATTGCTTGAATAATTGAAAATTGGCTTGTAAACCGCCGTAAATTTCAGGTAAACGGTCACCGATAACCTCCCAGTTGCTCGAATCAAAATTATTGCCTACATATTCTCCTGAATATAGTTGATTATCCACTCGGTAGAGGTTTTGGCCGTTAGCTGGATCTATTCCAACCCATCTGTAGCCCCAGATCGCACTTGTACTTTCACCAACTCTTAAAGCGGAAGCCCTCTGCGCTGCAGAAAATTCTGAACTTAAATTTTCGATACTTAAAATGGTATTTTCATTTCTGGAGACGTTAAAATTTAAATCAAACTTCAGCCGCTCTGTATTGATGATTTCTGAAGATAAAGCGATTTCTAAGCCCTTATTTTCCATACTTCCAGTATTGGCCTGTACAGTTGTAAATCCACTTTCGGGAACAGCATTAGTCGATGAAATAATATTGGTGATTTTATCTCTATAAAATTCAACGGTAAATTTGAAACGCCTCAAAAAGTTGAAATCTATACCTGTGTTGAACTTAAAATTGCGTTCCCACCCCAAATCTGGATTAGGTGCGGTAGAGGGGAAGGTTGCTGAGCCAAAATTATAACCATTATTAACTGAAGTAATATTTGTATTGTATAAACCACGAGCTCTATAACTTCCAATTCTGGAATTACCGGAAGAGCCGTAACTTATGCGGTATCTTAAAAAATCAATAGCATCTACGTCCATAAACTTTTCTTTGCTGAGGACCCAGCCTAAACCTACAGCACCATTATAGGCAGCATCAATATCGCCACCAAAAGCAGAACTTTTATCTTCCCTGAGACTGGTTGTTATAAAATAGGTTTTAAGATAGTCGTAATTTAGTTGAGTAAAAAATGAAGACCTGGCATTTTCTGATGTAAAGGCATTAAAATTGACTTCAAAAGCCTCCTCTAAACTGTTATTAGGGTTTTGAATTATATAACCACTCCCTAAAAATCGTTCTATTTTTATTTTTTCTTCTCTAGCTTCGAACCCAAAGATTCCATCCACAGAATGGTCTCCAAATTGATTTTTGTAGCTAATGACAGAATTGAATTGATAGGTGTTAACATTCCTATTCTGCACTAGTTTTCTGCCCCAATTAGGATATATAACCCCATCTACTTCAAAACTTCCAGATAATCTGCCAGTAGCATTATTTCCAGAGAAAAAATTATCCTGCTGTTTATCAGTTAAGTCTGCACCTACAATGGTGGTAACTGACCACTGCTCATTGATATCGTAGCTTAAATTTAGCGTGGTAAGAAGGCCTAAGGTTTTACTCTCAGATTTGTTTTGTTCTAAGACTGCTAGAGGGTTTCCAATCAGTCCTTCACCAATAATAGCAAAGTCACCATTGTCATCAAATGGAGATATATTAGGAGGCAAAGGAAAATTAAACAATGTGTTGGGATTTTTCTTAATGACGTAAGATGGGATAAATCTCAAATTAGCTTCAAATTTTTGAGTAGTATAGCCTAAACCAATTGAACCTCTGAAGTTTTCGTATTGATTTTCAATTTGCACTTCGTCATTATTCAGGTATGACATATTTGCTCTATAGCCTAGCTCACCAATAGAGCCCGAAAAGCTGAGTTGTGACCTGGTAAAGACGCCTGTCTCATTGGTCAGATCAAACCAATCGGTATTAATTACGTCTGAGCCAGCTAAAACATTAGCGTCTTCAGGAGTTTCTCCTGAGTTAATGAAATAATCTGTAAGAATTGAGTGGTATTGCGGACCACTTAGATAGTGTATAGGGTTGATGGGTTCTGAAAATCCAGCCTGTTGAGAAAATGTTAGGGTAAAATTCTTTTTAGTAGCTTTTTTGGTCGTGATGAGGATAACTCCGTTAGCACCATCAGAACCATAAATACTCACGGCAGAAGCATCTTTCAGAATCGAAATGCTCTTGATGTCTTCTGGTGGAATTTTGGAAAGAGGATTGAGGAATTGTTCTCCAAATCTTCCTCCACCATCAAACAATTGGTCATCAAAACCATTTTCTTCAGATAATATCACTCCATCCACAATGATAAGAGGTTGTGCAGAAGCATTAAGCAAATTACCGTTTAAGGCACTAAAGGTACCTTGACCTCTAATATTTATTCTTGTTGAAGTACCTAACTGAGAATTCCCCTCTATTTGAAGTCCAGGTGCCAGGCCTTCTATCATTTTATCAATGGTCTCATAGCTTTGGTTTACATTGAGGTCCCTATCATTTATTTGTGAAATGCTTCCAACAGCTTCTTCTTTTAATTTGGTAGTACCATAAGAGGTAGTAATAATGACTTCTTCCAGATCGTCTGTCTTAGGAACCAGGTAAATTTCAAAATTGCTTTTGTTTTTTAATTGAATAGTCTGAGTTTCAAACCCTATATATTTGAAAACCAGTTGCTGTTCGCTTATAGGTTGTCGTTTTACGGTATAGTTAAATCGCCCATCTAAATTGGTGACCGCACCTGCTCTGGTTCCTTCTAAAATAATGTTAACCCCAGGAAGTGGCAAGCTGTCTTTAACACTGTA
>CAZOAD010000002.1:21044-89818 GCA_964577705.1 uncultured Mesohalobacter sp. | reverse complement strand
CTTCTTATAATGAAAACCCTGACTCTTTAGTCGGGGTTTTTTGTTTTTGATAATTCAGAAATTATGATCATTGGACTGTCTGTTTTTTGACATATTCATTTTGTATTTAATTGAAATGAAAGTATTTACATGTCAATCATAATCTAACAGCTTCGATTACTCTATTGCCTTCAGTTGTTTTAGCAAATATTAAATAGTCTAAATCAGTTCCAGTCTTAAAACCTATTTTCTTTTGAATAGCTGAAGTTGTAAGTTTTAGGTTTTTACAGATGACATTAATAGGTCTATTTTTATACTCCTTTTTAAGTCCTTTGAAATTAATTGGATTTACGCTATTAACCTTATAAATTTTACCAGGGAAACTTTTAATCAATTCTTTGGAAGTATACAAATTGGTGTTACACTCTAATTTAAACAAATGATACTTAACCGCTAATTGATCATAAATGCCTGATTTCATTATACTTGAATTAAACTCATATAGGTATTCTTGGCAATTTGATATCTTTACCTGACTGTTATTTAAATATCGACCTTTACTTTTTATGTATGAATATTCTTTGTCAGAATTATAATTATAGAGCTTTATAACTCTACTATTGGTGGATCGCCAGTCTATAATCCATAATAGTTCTTTGACTTCATTTTTTACTGAAACGATATGGAGTTCTTGTATTCCACTTAGCTCCTTATAACCCATTTCAATGTCATACATAGGAGAAGTCTTAATCATCATTTTATGAGACTTCTTCCTTAAAAGCTTTTGAAATTTTAATAAATTCGGTAGTGAATCTTTAAGTAAAAAAACCTTTTGATTCTTGTTTCGCCTTGAAGGATCAACATAAATCCAATCAAATTTTTCATTTGCTTTTTCTAGCAACATTATAGAATCTTGATTGTAGCATTTGATATTACTTTTGCTAAATACATTGAAATTATGTTTAGCAATTTCAAATAGACTTGTATTTAATTCAGAGTAAATAAGCTTTTCTACTTTGTTTGAAAAATAATAATCGTCAACACCGAAACCACCAGTAAGATCGATCATTGTTCTTCCATCTATAAATTTTGATTTGTGAGAGGCCGTAATTTCTGATGATGTTTGTTCCAAGTTGAGTTTTGGAGGATAGATTATTTGATCACTTTTAAACCAGGTGGGAAGTTTTCTTCTAGCTTTTTTCTTACCAACTATCTGATTGACCAATAAATTAATATCTATGAATTCAAATGGACTGCCTTTTAAAACCAAATCAGGTATGGAGGTATTCGTGTTATCATTTATGAACTTGATAACCTCTGGTTCTGCTAATCTCCTAAACCTATCTTCTGATTTCATGTAGTGCAATACCTAGAGTTTGAGAAACGTTCAAACTTGAATTCGTACCAAACATCTTTATATGATAAACTTGATCCAATTCTTTAAGTAAATGTTCACGTATTCCGTATCTCTCGTTACCTAAAACCAAAAGAATTCTATCTAATGAATGCTCCTTGATCTCTGTAACGTTCTTACTGTTTGTCGTGATCTCCAAACCTATTTTTGATCCTCTGTATTCTTCAAAAACCGTATTGAAATTTTCGTAGTATATCGTATTCAATTCTCTTTCCGTAGACCTTGAAGTTCTTTTGAATCGATTACTGTCTAAATCTTTTTTATTAAACTCACTTAAATAGATATTCTCTACATCAAAAGCTTCAGCATTTCTAAAAATACTGCCCAAATTAGCTGGACTATAAATTTCATCTAAAAAAATGTCAATTTTAATTTTTGAAGATGTTTTAAAATTTATTTGATTGTGATTTAGCTGTTTTTCTTCCATACTAATTGTCGAAAGCATATTTGATAATGTTGACTCCCATTCTAAGTGCTTCCAGTCTTATTTCTTCAGGATCACCATGTACTGATGCATCCTCCCAACCATTACCTAAATCGCTTTCATATGTAAACAGCACCATTAATCTGCCTTTCTCATCTTTTATTCCAAAAGCTTCAGCGGGCATTCCATCATGCTCATGTATTTTTGGCAAGCCGTTTTTAAATTTAAACTCGGCATTGAAAATAGGATGATCGTTTGAAAGTTTCTTAAGCTCTTTATCAGGAAAAACTGTTTTTATAGCTTTCTCAAAATAGGGTCTTAATCCATAGTTGTCATCTGCGTGAAGAAATCCACCACTTAGTAGGTAGTTTCTTAGGTTAGTTGCAGCCTCATTTGAAAAATAAATATTCCCGTGTCCAGTCAAGTGAACAAACGAGTAATTGAATATTTCAGGATCTTCAGGTTTTACTTCTTTTATGGTAACACTGATTTTACTCCTGGTTGTTTCGTTTGTAAACTTTACGAGATTTGGAAGTGAAGTTGGGTTGCTGTACCAATCCCCACCACCATCATACTTCAATAAAGCTATCTCTTGTGCCTTTAAACTTAAGGAAGTTATTATAAAAATAAGTATTGAGTAAAGTATTTGCTTCATAAGGAGTGGATTAAATTGACGGTATGACAGGCTACAATACCAGCAGTTTCAGTCCTTAATCTAGCTTCCGATAGTGAAATTGCTTTAAAGTTTTTTGATAAAGCCGACTCTATTTCAGATTTTGAAAAATCCCCTTCAGGTCCTATTAAAATTAAATTATGGCTATTCACTAGTTTTGAAAGTTGCTCTTTAGGTTGATCTTCACAATGCGCAATGAATTTTGAAGAGTCAAATTCAGAAGCAACCAACTCAGAAAAAGAAGTTAATTCATTTAATTTTGGTAGAAAGGAATTTAAAGATTGCTTCATGGCAGTTTGGAGAACTTTCTCATAACGTTCCTTTTTTATAGTCCTTCTTTCACTGTGTTCGCAAAGAATTGGAGTTATTTCCTGAATACCTATCTCAGTAGCTTTTTCTAGAAACCATTCAAACCTATCGTTGGTTTTGGTTGGTGCTATGGCAATATGTAAATAATTTAATGATGGCTGAGTTTCCTTCAGTTTTGAAACTTCAACCTCACATTTTTTTGGATGATTACTACTTAAAATGCCTTCAGCAATTATTCCACTGCCATTTGTAATGTGAATTTTATCACCAATATTTTTTCTTAGCACCTTAGCTATATGTCTGCTTTCTTCAGCATTCACAGTTATGAGCTGAGTTGATGAATCGAATTTTGGCTCGTAGAAAAGTTGCATTAGTCCTGGGTTTCTAAAACTAAAATTTCTTCTATAAGTTGTGGAGAGTAGCTTTTTAAAATTAAATAATACCAATCATTTTGCTCCAAATCAACTTTAAAGGTTTCGTTAGCAGCTCTAATGCTAGACAAAGCGGAATTTTTAAAATCTTCTGGAACGCTTCTTTTTTTAAACCATCCAGAATCTCCACCCCTGTTTTTATTCATATCCATTGAATATCTTTGAGCCAGATCTTCAAATCTCTTGGTTTTTGACATTTCTAAGATACGATCCCTCAAACTATCCAAATCTTCGTAGCTCATTTTTGAACCATCAAAAAATATATAATTGATTCTGTAGTGTTCAACTTCAACTTTTTTAATGACCTTAAGTTTCTTATTTTTTGCATTGTTAAGTTTCAAAGTTCCTCCTTCTCTTAGGTCGAAAAGTTTATTAGCTAGGTTTGAATTATGTCTTTCTTTATTGAAAATAGATAGAGTTCCTTGAGATTTCAAATCTGAAATTTCTTCCTTAGTATATCCGAAATCTGAATAAATATCTTGATTATGACGAAACAAGTTGTTTTGGCAATGCGCTTGAAAACTTAATAAAGTAAGTAATAAAAGGGTAAATATTTTCATAATGGTCAATTAGATCGCATACCTTGCTTTCGATGCGGTAGTTAAGTCAGTAAAAAGTCCTTTTTTATATTTTAGATAGCCGACAATTCCTATCATTGCTGCATTATCTGTACAATATTCGAATTTTGGAATAAATACATTCCATTTGTCTGATTCCTGTTTTTCCATAAGTGCTTTTCTGATTCCCGAATTTGCTGAAACACCCCCGCCAATAGCTATTTCATTAATTCCGGTTTCTTTTACAGCTTTTTTCAGTTTTGAAATTAAAATATCTACTACCTTTCTTTGAAAAGATGCGCAAAGATCTTCAATATTCTCCTCAATGAAATTTGGATTGTCTTTAGTTTGCTTCTGAAGAAAATAAAGAACAGAGGTTTTTAAACCACTAAAGCTAAAGTTCAGGCCTTTGACATTAGGCTTTGCAAATTCGTATTTATACGGATTACCAGATTTTGAAAGTTTATCAATTTCAGGTCCAGCAGGGTAAGGAAGATTAAACATTTTACCACACTTGTCAAACGCCTCTCCAATGGCATCATCGAGAGTTTCACCGATGACTTCCATTTCAAAATGATTTGTAACTTTTACAATTTGTGTATGTCCACCACTTATGGTGACACCCAAAAATGGAAACTTTGGAATTTTATTATTGTCTTCTTTTATGAAATGGGCAAGTATATGAGCTTGCATGTGATTCACTTCTAAAAGCGGTATACCAAGTGCAAGACTCAAAGATTTAGCAAAAGAACTTCCAACCAGTAACGATCCCATTAAACCTGGACCTCTGGTGAATGCGATTGCTGTCAAATCCCTTTTTGAAATATTAGCTTTTTTAATAGCTTGATCTACAACAGGAACTATATGCTGTTGATGAGCTCTAGAGGCTAGTTCTGGAACAACTCCACCATATTCTTTATGGACTTGTTGTGTTGCAACGATGTTGCTAAGGACTTCGTCGTTGCAAAATACTGCAGCAGATGTATCGTCACAAGATGATTCGATAGCAAGTATGTAAATACTTTTTGTATTTGTCATTTATAGCCTTCATTTCAATAATAAAAGCAAATCTAAATAAATTTGTGGCTTGGTTGAAAGCATTTAGGATTAGTATTTGATATATCTTTGATAAAATTTAAAATTTAGAGTGCTCAAAAAGGTTTGGAATTTTATAAAAAAAGTATTTACAGCTATATTACTGTTGCTTTTGCTTATTGTATTGATTTTCTTGATTCCTCAAGTCCAAACCTATTATGGAAAAAAACTCACAGACACCTTTAACGAAGCCTATCAAACAGACCTTAATGTTAGGGGAGTAAAAATAAACTATAAGGGAAATATAGTTTTAGATGAATTGTTATTGAGAGACGACTATGAAGATACCATCATTTACGCAAAGTCTTTAACAACTTCTTTAATCAACCTGTCTAATATATCAGGTAATAACCTTCATTTTTCAAACACAGAACTCAATCAGCTTAAATTTAAGTTGAAACAATATAAAGGTGAGGAATATGATGAATTCACAAAATTTCTTGATAAACTAAATGACACAACGACGATTTCCTCATCACCTTTTCAGCTAAAGATCAATAGAGCACTTGCTTTAGAAAGTGAGTTTCTTATCGTCGATGAAAACATTGGCTTGGAGCCAACCTTTTCGATTAACGACTTAGATTTTAATATTACAAATTTTAAACTGATAGGCCCAGATCTGAACTTTAACCTAAGACGCATGTCTGGACTTCTTAAAGAAGGTATTGTAGTTGAAGATTTTAGAACAGAGTTTACATACAGTCCTGAACAGATGGTTTTTCAGAACCTGAAACTTGAGACTCCCTATTCACAAATCGATGGTGAGCTTCAATTTGATTATAAACGAGAAGATTTAAAAAAATTTCTGGATAGGGTCGATGTCACTGCCAATTTTAAAAAATCACTCATTTCCAGCACAGATTTAAGGCGGTATTATGATGGATTTGGGTATGGTAATCAGCTAATGATAACTGGAAACGCTAGAGGTCAACTCAATAACCTAGAGTTAAAATCTCTTAACGTCAATGGTCTTAAAAATACTAAAATGATAGGTGATTTGAGACTGGAAAATTCATTCAGTGATTCACCATTCAAATTGGACGGGTATTCACTGGATATTACAACAAGTTACCAGGATTTAATTGACCTTCTCCCAAGAGACCTTGAGCCAAACTTGCCAGCTTACTTCAAAAAATTTGGTGTGACTCAACTCAAAGGAATAATCGACCTTTCAAATAATAAATTAGCTACAGTTTTGAATCTAAATACGGAGCTTGGAAATGCTTCAGTAAATTTGAATTTCAAAAACTACCAAAGTCCAGAAACTGCTGCTTACCAAGGATTCTTAGATGTGACTAAGTTTGATTTGGCTGAGTTTTTTGACACAAAAATTCTGGGTGATGCGACTTTTAATTTAAATGTAAACGGTTCTGGTTTTACTCAATCTTCCTTGAATACCTTAGCAATAGGAACAATTAATTCTATAGGGGTCAATGGATATACCTATAAAAACATTAAATTAAATGGAAATCTTAAAGCACCTTACTTCAATGGAGAATTGCAAAGTCTGGATCCCAATTTTTTATTTTCTTTCGAGGGTCTATTAGATGCATCTAAAGAGGAAAATGCTTTCGATTTTAAAGCTGATATTGATTATGCCGATTTGTATGCGCTTAATATCGTTAAGCGCGATACGCTGGCAGATTTTAAAGGAAATTTGAAAGTAAACCTCAAAGGTAATTCTATTGATGAATTGAAAGGGAGTCTAAATTTCAGTTCATTTACTTATGAAAATTCTAAAGAAGTTTTTGATTTTGAGGACTTAATTGTTGAGTCCTCATTTAGAGAATCTAAGCAAACTATAAGTATAGATAGTCCCGATATCATCAGCGGAAAATTGGAAGGTGAGTTTAAATTAACTTCACTTCCTCAATTATTTTCAAATGCTGTTGAAAATTTATATTTCAGAAGCAAAAGCACATCCATCGAAAATTACCAATACGTAGATTTCGATCTTAATATTTACAATAAGATTGTTGAAGTATTTCTTCCAGAAATTGATGTGGCACCCAATACTTTTATCAGAGGGAGTATTGATCCAAGTGAAGATAATTTCTCACTCAATTTTAGATCACCACACCTTCAAGTTTATGAAAACACTTTTGAGAATATCAACATTCAAATAGATACAGATAGTCCACTATACAATTCTTACGTTGAGATTGAGAAAATTATGACGTCCTATTATGATATTTCAGATTTCAATATGATCAATGTCAACTTAAAAGATACGTTGTTTGTAAGAACAGAATTTAAAGGTGGTAAACTTAAGAAGGATAATTTTAATTTGAGTATATATCAGACAGTAAATGAAGACGATGATGATAAATCTACATTTGGTTTTAAAAGATCTAGTATTGTCTATAATGATAATTTATGGTTCATAAATAGAGATTCTGATAAGAATAATAAGGTTGAGATAGAGCGTGGTTTTCAAAATTTCAATATTGATTCTTTAAAAATTTCCAGTGGGATTCAATCTATACTTTTAGATGGAATTCTTAGAGATTCTACTTTCAAAGATTTAAAAATAAATTTTGATAAAATACAACTGGCAGATATTATTCCACAGCAAGACAGTATTTATTTTGAAGGTACTCTTGATGGGAAACTGGATGTTTTCCAGAAAAACAATATTTATTCACCAAATCTGGACGTAGTTATTGAAGATTTTGAATTTAATGATGTAAAATACGGACAATTTGCTCTGGAAGCCAATGGTAATAAGGATTTGAGCTCCTTTAATATCATTTCAGAGCTTAGAAGAGACAAGGAGTCTTTATTTAAAGCTAACGGCTCTGTATTTACAATTGAAAACGATCAGTATTTTGATGTTGATGTGAATTTCAACGAGTTTGATTTGAGTTCATTCAGTGTTTTTGGTGCAGATGTTATATCCAAAATTAGGGGTTTTGCGACAGGAAAAGTTGATGTGAGTGGTAAAATAGGGGATCCGTTTTTTAATGGCGAACTATTGCTTAAAGATGCAGGTTTAAATGTTCCTTATCTCAATATTGATTTTGATTTTGATGCCAATTCTAGAATTGAATTTGATAATAAAGATTTCGTATTTGATGATATTGGAATTACAGATGTAAAGTATAAAACAAAAGGCTTACTTAATGGGAGTATAACTAATCAAAATTTGAGTGATTGGAATTTAGATTTGAACATAAGTTCAGATAACCTGGTGGTTCTAGATACTAAATTTAAAGAAGGTGATTTATATTATGGAACAGCATTTATAGATGGTAATGCTTCCATAATAGGACCAGTGGATGAAATTGAAATAAATGTGAATGCCAGTACCCAAAAAAACACAGTGTTCAAAATTCCCTTAGACGACTCAGAATCCTTAGGTGATAATTCATTCATTTACTTTTTAACTTTAGAAGATAAACTTTCGAAAGAAGCTGGTCGGAAAATCCAGTTGAGAGAAGTTAAAGGGCTTAGCCTAAATTTTGATCTAGATATTACCAGAGATGCAGAAGTTGAAATTGTTGTGGATCCTGTTAATGGAAGTAGTTTAAAAGGTAGGGGAGCGGGAACACTTCTTATTGAAATCAACACGAATGGTAAATTTAATATGTATGGTGATTTTGTTGCCTATGAAGGAGAATATAATTTTAAATATTCAGGATTAGTTCAAAAGCGATTTGAAGTGGTTCCAGGATCAAATTTAACTTGGAATGGTGATCCAGTAAGGGCGAATATCGATGTTCAAGCTAAATATGTGACTGAAGCCAACCCTGCCATACTTCTTGAAAACCCAACCGTAAACCGTGAAATTCCTGTTGAAGTTTTGATAAACCTCGGGGGACAAATTATACAACCAGATATTGAATTTAGTTTGAATTATCCTAATCTGTCTTCTGTGGTGAAAAGTGAACTGGAGTACAGAGTTCAAGGAAGAGAAAATACAGAGCTTCAAGCTTTGTCTCTTGTTACTCAAGGTACTTTTTACAGCCGTGCAGGATTGGGGCAAAATGCTATCACTGGAAATTTGATAGAAAGAGCCTCTGGTATTGTAGATGATATCATTTCCAAAGAAGACAACAAATTTAAATTAGGGCTTAATTACCAACAAAATGATAGAAGTTTGACTCAGAATAACTTAGCAGATCGAGTAGGGCTTTCTATTAAAACTAAAATAAGCGATAGAGTCCTTATCAATGGTAGATTTGGTGTCCCAGTAGGTGGTGTAACAGAATCTGTAGTGTTTGGTGACGTTGAAGTCAATTTCCTTTTGAATGAGACTGGAAGCTTGAGAGCCAGTGTTTTTAATAGAGAGAGCGACATTCAATTCATCGGGGAAGAGCTTGGTTACACTCAAGGAATAGGGCTTACTTATACCGTAGATTTTGACACCTTTAGGGAATTGATCAATAAAATCTTAAATGAAGAATACGTCAAGAAAGAAAGGGAAAAAAGAAGCAAAAATGAAGGGGGCAAAAGTATAGAGTTGCCTTCCTACATTAATTTCCCATCCAATAGGAATTAATTTATGATCCTTTTCCAATATATGATCAATACACTTGTAGATACTATAGTAATAAGAGTGGATATGGAGAATAGGAGCATGTTATTGTAAATAAGATATCCTGTAGCAAACAAGGCAGAATATACTGCAGCTACTCCTGCAACAAATCCAATAATCTTGTATTTGAAACCTTCAAACTTTCCATTATCAAAAACTTTATTCTCAAATGCATTAAGTTTTTCTTTAGATGATGGTTGAGTTGCTAGAGTAACACTCACCCAAATCAAGGTGGTTATCAAAACTCCCATAACTAGTTCTAAGTAAGATTCTATCTGCCATAAGTCGTTCGTCTTTCCAACGAAAAAAACCACTGCAATTATAAATGAAGATAACATGGCAGCGATTTCACTGTAAGGATTGATTCTATACCAAAACCACCTCAGAATAAAAAGCAAACCTGTACCAGCTCCAATTTGAAGTAATAAGTCAAAAGCTTCTTTTGCCTCTTCAAGGACAAGTGCTAAAAGTGCTGAGAAAATCATCATCAATAGAGTTGAAAGCCTTCCAACCATTACTTTATGGCCTTCAGAAGCGCTTGGCTTTAAGAACCTCACGTAAAAATCATTTACCACATAACTGCTTCCCCAATTGAGGTGAGTAGAAATTGTACTCATAAATGCAGCGATAAGCGAGGTCACCACAAGTCCTAAAAGACCAGCAGGCAAATAAGATAGCATAGCTGCGTAGGCTAAGTCATTTTTTATAAAGTCCTCATTAAGATTAGGGAAAGCTGCTGCTAAACTTTGTAAATCTGGAAACAAGACTATAGATGCAAGACCAATAATTATCCAAGGCCAGGGTCTTACCGCATAGTGGACCACAGTAAATAGTAGCGTAGCCAGTGTGGCGTGTTTTGTATTTTTGGCTGCCAACATACGTTGAACGATGTATCCACCACCCCCAGGCTCTGCACCAGGGTACCAAACACTCCACCATTGGACAGCCAGGGGTACAACGAGTATGGGGATGTAGACTTCAGGATTGGTAAAATCTGGAAAAATTGAACTTTTATCCTGAACCTCTGGAATAGATAGCAATTCTTGGAGCCCTCCAATTTCTGGCATTTCAACTATATACAGTGTGGCCCAAATACTTCCAGTGATGGCGATTGCAAATTGAATGAAATCAGTTAAAATTACTCCCCTAAGACCGCCAAGCATTGAATATAATACGGTAACCGAACAAGATATGACTAGAGACTCTACAGCGGAAAAATTAAACATGACATGGCCAATTTTTATCGCTGCCAAACAAACCGTTGCCATAATGACAATATTGAAAAAGACCCCTAAATAAATAGCTCTAAAACCCCTCAGAAATGCAGCACTTTTCCCACTATATCGCAATTCGTAAAATTCTAAGTCTGTTGAGATCTCACTTTTACGCCAAAGTTTGGAATAGAAGAAAACGGTAAGCATTCCGGTAAGTAGAAAACTCCACCACACCCAGTTCCCAAATACTCCATCATTTCTAACAATACCAGCAACAAGCCCTGGAGTATCTGCAGCAAAGGTAGTGGCTACCATAGAAATACCTAATAACCACCAAGACATATTTCTTCCTGAAAGAAAGAAATTCTTGGCACTTTTGCCACTAGATTTCGAAGCATAAATACCAATACCAAGGCTTAGTGCAAAAAAAGAAATAATGATGATCCAATCTACGAGGCTTAACAGCATATATTCTATTCTAGGTAAGCGATAAGGCTTATTTCAACGTTAGCATCTTTTGGCAATCTAGCTACTTGAATTGTCTCTCTTGCAGGGGCGGTTTGTTCATCAAAATAGGATCCGTAGATAGCGTTTATTTTTGAAAAATTATCCATGTCGGAGATAAAGATGGAAGCTTTTATAACGTGAGAAAAATCTAGGTTGGCTTCTTTTAAAATAGCTTCAAGACTTTTCATAACCCGTTGGGTTTCATTTTCTATAGAATCAAATTCAGTTTCTCCTGTTTCTGGATGAATAGCAATTTGACCAGAGGTGTATAAAAATCCATTGACTAGGATAGCCTGATTGTAAGGGCCAATTGGTGCAGCAGCCTGCTTTGTTTTAATGATTTTTTTCATAATAAGTTATTGTAAAGCTCTATCGCGTTCTCTGTTTTTATCATATTTCACATCTTGAAGTATGTTTGACTTTATACCGATAAAGAAAAACCAAGATCTTCTCACTCCAAATGGTGTCCAATTGAAACTCATCTGCCAGCTCTTTAAATCTTTAGCAAACCTCAATTGAGTAAATGTAAATCCTTTGTTTTTGATATCATAGCCAGATGATACTCCAACTTTCCAGGTTGGAGAAAGTTCTACATCTCCAGAAAACATAATCGAGTGTGAACTGATTTCATTTTCTCTTGCTGCATTTGCATAGGTCATTGTGTAGGACAAATTTAAATTCCAGGGTATAGCATAATTATACCTCTCATTCTCATCAGAAACAGGCTCTTCGTTAGGGTCTGGCCTATTCATCATTTCACTGGTCCCAAAAAGGTCATCGGGTCGACCACCATTTCTGAAGCTTTCAGAATCAAACTCCTCTTCCTCTTCTTCGTCTTCGTCTCCTTCTTTCTTTAGAAAATCTTTATTGGATAAGGAGTAACTAAAGCTCGCATTACCTCTGGTAAGTCTGAATAAACTTCCTCCATTGTTTATATTGAGGGTATTGATTCTTCTGTTGTTGCTATTTAAAGCATACATGTCCAAAGTTCCTAAGAAGTTGATGGCTAATTTATCTTTTAAAATAGGAAGTGTTCCTCTTACAGAGACGGGACTTAGATTAAGGGAGTCTGCAGCAAAATTATAATTGGTACTCAGTCCAAAATTGCTCAGCAGGCTTCTTTTTTCAAATCGGTCATCTCCTGTGAGAGTAGAGTCCTTTTTTCTGACTTTTGCTTCAATATCATTGGTTAAGCCAAAAGACATACTGCTGGAAAAATTATTACCTGGAGCACCATTTAAGGTTCCTTCAAATCTTGAAAATTCAACCACTTCATCCTCCAGTCCTGCAATGCCTGTTCTAGTATACTCGTCGTAATATTGATCAAAAGCAGGACTAATATTGTAGGATATCGAAGGTCTTACAACATGTCTAATGGCTTTGATCTTTTTATCATCACCAAAGTCAAACATACCGTAAACCGTTGTTCCTACTGAGGTTGAAAAGTCGTATGTTCTATAGGAATCAAATCCATTGATGGTATCTCTTTCAACTTGTCTGAGTTGCTCATCAAACCGCTGGTCGAAGGTCTTCATCGTCCAAACTTCATTAAAATTGGCACTTGTGCTTACACTAAAATGATCAAAGATTTTGAAGTTGGTAGAAATAGGAATGGTATGCCTTGCGCCCACATCTGCTCCTTCAAACATTTGTGGAGTAAAAAATAAAGAATCTGTAGTTGAAATCCTATTTTCTGCTCTCACATTATATTGCAAATTGATATTTTGAATGGCTCCTTTTTTTATTCCAGAACTTGGTTGAAATGGAAATATCCTTCCAATACTAAATTGTAAGGTGGGCAAAGTCATGTTGATCACCTGCGTATTTGTATTTTGATTATGCGTTGCAGATATATTCAGATTCATTGCAGGTTCAACATCAAAAGTCTTTGAATAAGACACCGAAGAATTTAAGGTATTATTCAAAAAGTTCCCGGTATTATTTTGATTTACAGACTGTTGATAAAAATCGCTGGAACCTAAATTTACAGATGCAGAAAACCTGGAAGAGGGATTTGCCTTTTGGTCTTGATTATGGGTCCACCTTATATTGAAGACTGTAGTTTCACTGAAGTTGGGAAATCCCCGCTCTTCGAGTAATAATTTTTCATATCGTAAAGCTACATTACCATTGAAACGGTATCGAACATTATAATTGCTTTCCATGCGAAGACCATAACTTCCATTGGTGTAATAATCTCCTTGGACAGCTAAGTCTGCTTTGTCACTAATGGCAAAATAGTAGCCGCCATTCATGAGGAAGAAGCCCCTATTACGGTTTTCTCCATAAGCAGGGATAATGAATCCTGATGACTGTTTATCCGTTAGGGGGAAATATCCAAAAGGTAATCCTAAAGGGGTAGGCACGTCTGCAATATACATATTGACGAAGCCGGTGACGATTTTACTGTCTGGGACAAATTTAATTTTTCTTGCAAAAAAATAGTAATCTGCATCATCTACGTCTTCTGCAGTTGTAAATTTTGCATTGGCCAAATAGTAAATGGAATCATTTTGTCGTTTTGAGATTTCTCCTTTCACCTTAAATCCGCCCTGTTCAGTTCTGGAATTGAAAACCAAAGCCTTTTGTGAATCAAAATTAAAAATCAAACTATCGGGTTCTACTAAATTTTGTCCCTGTTTAAAGGTGGGGGATTGAGTATAAGCACCAGTAGAATCTATTATCCCTGCAGCAAAAACTTCTCTGGTAGAGTTATTTAAAATAATTCTGCCCGCATTAATGGTCATATCACCATAGACAACAACAGCTTCATTGTATAATTCCATGGTGTTGTTCTTCCTGGATATTTTTTTGTAATCTTTGGCAAAAGCATCTACAACATCAGTTAGAGTTTCTCGTTTCATGGTTGATTGCTGCTGAACAATAGTGTCGCCTATGACGTATTTAATTCGTTGAGTGATAGAATCGGCTTTGTTTTTGATGAGATAACCGAAATCTATTTTGTCAGGATTTTTTTCTTGTCCGTAAAGGCCAAAATTGACAAGAAGTCCAATAAAAAAAAGTATGTGAAGTAAATTTGTACGCAATGCTTTTAGTACTATTTTTGTAAAAGAGGCCAATATTTAGAAGTCCCAAAATTACATTTTATTTTTATGCTTCCTAAAAAAGTTTCGAATAACATCTACAATTGTAAAATCTATGTTTAGACCAAACTCTCATCTAAGATTATTATTGCTTACCTCTATTCTTTGCTTCAGTTTCAATTTTGGTTTTTCCCAAAACAATTCCAAAAAATTTGTGGTGGTTTTGGATGCTGGACATGGGGGTGAAGATCCAGGGAATCGCGGAAACGGATATTTTGAAAAAGATATTGCTTTAAAAATCGTTCTGAAAGTAGGTAAAGAGCTTGAAAAGTATGAAGATTTACAAGTGCTCTATACCCGAAAAACAGATGTCTTTATACCTTTAGACAAACGGGCAAAAATTGCTAATGATGCAAATGCAGATTTATTTGTTTCAATTCATTGCAACGGTGTTGCTAATAGCTCTCCATCTGGAACTGAAACTTTTGTTCTTGGACTCCATAGGAATAAAGACAATCTTGAAATTGCGATGAAGGAAAATTCAGTTATTAAATTTGAGGATGATTATCAGGTGAAATATGATGGATTTGACCCCGATTCACCCGAGTCTTATATTGGTTTTACAATCATGCAGGAGGAGTTTTTAGATCAAAGTGTTTTATTAGCCAATTTTGTTCAGAAACAGTTTCAAAGTACATTGAATTTAAAGAATAGAGGAGTTAAGCAGGCAGGCTTTCTTGTATTAAGAGAAACTTATATGCCAAGTGTTTTGATAGAAACAGGTTTCCTTACCAATAAAACGGAAGGTGCTTTTTTAAATTCTAAGAAAGGGCAAAATGAATTATCTGATGCAATTGTAGATGGTATTAATAATTACAAAAACATTATAAATGTGAAGGCTCTGGAGTCCGAGTTGAGTGAATATAGAGTAAGCTCAAGTGATGTTTTAGAAGATTTTTCTTCAGTTACTTTCAAAATTCAATTAGCAGCAAGTTCAAGAAAAATAGATCCAAGTCCCCAAAACTTTAAAAGGTTATCTCCAATTTCCCGCTATCAGGAGAATGATTTATTCAAATATTTATTTGGGGAAACCAATAACTATATGAGTGCACAAACCTTAAGAGACAAAGCAAAGGCTGAAGGCTACACCTCTGCATTCATCGTGGCATTTAATTCTGCCGGGGAAAAAATTTCAATAAAAGAAGCACTCAAAACAAAGAGTTAATAACTGGTTTTCATTAAAGTTTACTACATTTGAAACAAAACAAAATCTTTTGAAAAAAGAACTTAAAGTAGGCATTCTAGCTATAGTAGCCGTAGCCTTACTCATATTCGGATATAATTTCTTGAAGGGAAATAATATATTTAACTCATCCCGTGTTTTTTACGCCGTTTACGATGATGTAGAAGGCTTAAGTAAATCTGCTGCAGTTACTATTAATGGTTTCCAAGTTGGGACTGTTACGAATATAGATTTTATAGAATCTGGTCAGCTTTTGGTGACTTTGAATATCAATAACGACTTTCAATTTTCTAAAAAAAGTATTGCTCAAATCTACGGTGGTGGATTGATCGGCGGTAAATCGATGCAAATTGAACTCGACAATGATTATGATCAAATCGCTAAATCTGGGGATACACTTCAATCTTCGGTTGAGGAAGGCCTTATAGAATTGGTAAATGAAAAATTAACTCCACTGAAGAATAAAATTTCTGATGCTGTTGTAGAAGTGGACACCCTTTTAAAATCAATCAATTATATTCTGGATAAAGGGACTAGAAATAATTTGAGGGAATCGATTGAAAATCTCAATGGAACTCTTGCTTCTTTAAATTCGTCATCATCTAAAATTGAAACTATTTTAGATGATAATACAGAGCAAATCAGTACTACTATAGATCAGTTTAGTAAAACCTCTAATAATTTGTCTGTTTTATCGGATTCTCTTTCTAAAATTGAGTTCAATAGAATTGTTCAAAATGCCGATGAAACACTGTTAAACCTTAATGAAATTTCAAATAAATTGAATAATGGAGATGGCAGTTTAGGTAAATTACTAAATGATGAACAGATGTATCAAAATATTGAAAATGCTACAAAAGAAATGGAGGAACTCGTGAGAGATATCAAACTCAATCCTAAACGATATGTGCATTTCTCTGTGTTTGGAAAGAAAAATAAAGAGTACGAAAACCCTGAAGAATAAAAATGATGTTAGAATTTTTGCCGCAAATTTTATTTACACTAGTATTAATAGGAGCAATTTTATTTTTTGTAAAAAATGTATCCTCCCTCAAACGTAATATCAATCTTGGAAAAGACGTCAATCGATCTGACCAAAAAGATAAACGCTTCAATAAAATGATGAGGGTTGCTCTTGGGCAATCCAAAATGGTTACTAAACCCATAGCTGGTATACTTCATGTTATAGTTTACGTTGGTTTTGTAATTATCAATATTGAAGTTCTTGAAATCTTAATTGACGGTGTTGCAGGAACTCATAGAATATTTGGCTTTATAGGACCTGTTTACGATGTCTTGATTGCTAGTTTTGAAGTATTGGCATTTCTGGTTCTTGTAAGTGTTATCATTTTTTGGATCAGAAGAAATATGATGAACATCAAGCGATTTTTATCTAAGGAGTTAAAAGGCTGGCCTAAGAATGATGCCAATAACATTTTATACTTTGAAGTAGTATTGATGGTTTTATTTCTAACCATGAATGCATCAGATTATCAACTACAACTTCTTGGAGCGGCACATTACACAAGTGAAGCTGGAATTGTGGGATCTTTCCCAATAAGTCAGTTTTTGCTTCCGATTTTTGAGGGTATGAGCGTTGGAACTCTAGTAATTATAGAACGAACATGTTGGTGGTTACATATTGTAGGGATTTTGATTTTTTTAAATTATTTATACTATTCTAAGCACTTACATATTCTTTTAGCTTTTCCTAATGTATACTTCTCCAACTTGGACACACTTGGTAAGTTCAAAAATCTTGATGCTGTTACAAACGAAGTGAAATTAATGATGGATCCAAACGCTGACCCGTTTGCTGAGCCAGAAGGAAATGAAGAAGATGTTCCAGAAAAATTTGGTGCAAGTGATGTACAAGATTTAAATTGGTTCCAGTTACTAAGTGCATATACCTGCACTGAGTGTGGCCGTTGTACCTCAGAATGTCCCGCTAATCAAACAGGTAAGAAATTGTCTCCAAGGAAAATAATGATGGATACCAGAGATAGACTTGAGGAAGTGGGTAAACAACTGGATAAAGGCGAAGAAATATCTACTGATAAACAACTCCTAGATGATTACATCACAAGAGAAGAGCTTTGGGCTTGTACTACTTGCAATGCATGTGTAGATGCATGTCCGGTAGGTATTGATCCATTATCTATTATTATGGATATGAGACAATATCTCGTTATGGAACAAAGTGCTGCACCTGCTGAGCTCAATAATGCTATGTCCAATATTGAGAACAATTCTGCTCCGTGGCCTTATAATCAACAAGATAGATTGGATTGGGCAAAAGAAGAAGTTTAATATGTCACAAAAAGATTCAAAAGGTCAAACCGTAAGTCCAAGTTTACCAGAAGGTGTAAAAAATTACCTTATAGACATAGATGGTACTGTCACAGATGATGTACCTAATGAAGAACCTGAAAGAATGTCTACTTGTGAACCATTTCCAGACGCGCTTGAGACCATTAATAAATGGTATGAAGAGGGGCACCAAATTTGTTTTTTCACTTCCAGAGTAGAAGAGCATAGAAAGATAACTGAGGACTGGTTAAATCAACATGGTTTCAAGTTTCACAGCTTATTGATGGGGAAGCCTAGGGGTGGAAACTACCATTGGATTGACAATCATATTGTTAAGGCAACTAGATACAAAGGTCAATTCACAGATTTAGTAGATAAAAAAGAAATAATACAAGTATTTAAAGATTAAAAATAAAATAATGAGTGATAGTTTGAAAGTGCCAACGATGGCGTCATATTTAGCAGAAGGGAAACAACCAGAAGTCTTATTTTGGGTGGGTTGTGCAGGTAGTTTTGATGATAGAGCAAAGAAAATCACTAAAGCTTTTGTAAAAATTTTGAATAATACAAATGTTGATTTCGCTGTACTTGGAACTGAGGAGGGTTGTACAGGAGATCCGGCTAAACGAGCAGGCAATGAATTCTTATTTCAGATGCAAGCTATGACCAACATTGAAGTGATGAATGCCTATGAGGTTAAGAAAATTGTTACCGCTTGCCCGCATTGCTTCAATACCATTAAAAACGAGTATCCTTCTTTGGGTGGAAATTATGAGGTGGTACATCATACTCAATTTCTAAAACAGCTATTAAATGAAGGCAGACTTAAAGTAGAAGGTGGTAAGTTTAAAGGAAAAAGAATCACTTATCATGACCCTTGTTATCTTGGTAGAGCCAATGGTGAATATGAAGCTCCAAGAGATTTGTTAAGAAAGCTTGAAGTGGAGCTTGTTGAAATGAAATCTTGTAAGTCTAAAGGTCTCTGTTGTGGTGCCGGTGGTGCTCAAATGTTTAAAGATGCCGAGAAAGGCGATAAGGAAGTAAACATTCATAGAACAGAACAAGCAGTGGATGTAAAGCCAGAAGTCATTGCAGCAGGTTGTCCATTTTGTAACACAATGATGTCGGATGGAGTAAAAAATAAAGAAAAACAAGACGAAATAGAGGTGCTAGACGTTGTGGAAATGATTGCAAATGCTGAAGATTTATAAAACTTATGGTAGTAGATTTTAAAGAATTACCAGACTCATCTCGTGTATGGGTCTTTCAAGCCAATAGAGGTTTTAGTGAGGATGAACTAAAAGAAATTAAGCCTAAAATAGAAAGCTTCCTTGAAAAATGGACCGTTCACGGTCAATCTTTAAAGGCTGGCTTCGAGATAAGATATAATCGGTTTATTATCTTAGGGCTTGATGAATCTCAGGCTAGCGCCAGTGGATGCTCAATAGATGCTTCAGTTCATTTTATCCAAAGTTTGGAAAAAGAGTATAAAGTAGATTTACTCGACAAAATGAATGTGAGCTTTAAAAATGGTGAGTATGTCGCTTATAAACCATTATTGGACTTTAAAAAAATGGTAAAGCAGAAAGCAGTTTCTCCCCAGACCATTGTTTTTAACAACCTGGTTAATACAAAAGAAGAGTATAAAGATTTTTGGGAAGTGCCAATGACTGAAAGCTGGCACAGCCGATTATTATAAAATATATGATTTCTAGAAATTATTTGAAAGTCATCTTTATGATGGCTTTTTTTTCATTCAATAGTGTTTTATCGCAAAACAGCTTATTTGTTGATGAGATTAAGTCTCAGAGAAAATGGGTAGATTCTATTTATTCAACTATGAGTCTCGAAGAGAAAATTGGTCAATTATTCATGATCGATGTATTCACCAACAAATCTGATGCTGAGCTTGAAAGCATAAGAAACTTTATTAAATCAAATCATATAGGAGGTGTCATTTTTTCAAAAGGTACTCCCTATAGACAGGCAGAATTCACTAACAAAATACAGACAGAAAATAGAGTTCCTTTACTCATTGGTATGGATGCCGAATGGGGACTTGCCATGCGTTTAGATTCTACCTACGCTTTTCCGTGGAATATGACCTTGGGAGCAATTCAGGATACAGCGATAGTTAGAAAAGTTGGTCGACAGATTGGTAAGCACAATAGGCGATTGGGTGTTCATATCAATTTTGCACCAGTTGCAGATATCAATACCAATCCAGATAATCCTATCATAGGCAATCGTTCTTTTGGAGAAAGTAAAGAAATCGTAATCTCTCACTCAGTTGCATTGATGAAAGGGATGCATGATGCCGGAATTTTAACCAGTGCCAAACATTTTCCTGGTCATGGAGATACTGAGCAAGATTCTCACAAAACCCTACCGACCATTAATTTTTCTGAGGAACGCATTAGAGAAGTGGAGTTAGAGCCTTTTAGAGCGCTGATTAAGGAAGGGGTAAGCAGTATTATGGTTGCCCATCTCAACGTTCCAAGCTTAGAAAACCGACTCAACTTTCCATCCTCTTTATCACCTAAAATTGTTTCTGATTTACTCATAGATGAATTAGGATTCAATGGCTTAGTAATTACCGATGCTCTAAACATGAAAGGAGCTTCTGAAAATAACACACCTGGAGAAGTTGATTTAAAGGCATTTAAAGCTGGTAGTGACATTCTATTGATTTCTGAAAATGTTCCCAAAGCCATTCAAGTGATCAAGAAAGCTTTAAGAAATGGTGAAATCACTAAACAACGTTTAGCCAGTTCAGTAAAAAAAATCCTTTATGCAAAATATAAGGTTGGCTTAAATAAGTTTCAGCCTATTGAGACTTCAAATTTGACTTCACAGTTAAATTCAAAAGAAAATGACGCCATTTATCAAGCTGCAATTGAGAGAGGAATTACACTTTTAAAAAATGATTTAGGTATTTTACCAATTAATGACATTGAACATCAAAAGCTGGGTTACTTAGCCTTAGGTGATGCAACTGGTGACGTATTTTTTGAAACCTTAAATAAATATGCTTCAGTTCAAAAAATTGAGCAAAAGGACGACATTTTAAAAACTAATGGGAAGCTTGATTATGACCATATCATCATAGGTTATCACAAGTCTGACGAAAACCCGTGGACCAACTATAAGTTTACACCTTTTGAACTAAGCTTAATAGAAAAAGTATCTCAAAGCAATAAGGTAACACTTGTAAACTTTACCAGGCCTTATAGCTTATTGGACTTACAGAGTTTTATCAATATTGATGCTATCCTTCAAGCTTACCAGAATAGTGATATAGCTCAATCAATAGCTGCTCAGCAAATTTTTGGTGCCATACAAATTCAAGGTAAATTACCCGTGAGTATAACTTCAGCATTTCCAATCGGTACAGGCTACAGGTTAAAATCTAACGGAAGGCTAGGGACAGATTTTTATCAAAACTTAGGTTTTGATGATTTCTTTGAGAAAAAGATTGATTCTATTGCCAATTACACTTTGGAAGAAGAAATGACTCCAGGGATGCAAATTTTGATTGCTAGGAAAGGAAAGATTATTTATAATAAAAATTTCGGATACCACACTTACGATAAAAACATTAAAGTAGAAGGTGACCACGTTTATGATCTTGCGTCCTTAACGAAAATTTTGACAACGCTTCCAGTTTTAATGACGCTGGAAGAGGCTGATAAATTGACTTTAGAATCAAAGTTACATGAGCTTTTACCAGAACTTGCAGGTTCAAATAAAGCCAATATTAGCGTTTTAGAAATGCTTTCTCATTATGCGAAATTGAAGTCATGGATTCCTTTTTATAAAGAAACGCTAGAAAATAAATCAGACTATTATGCAACGGAATCTTCTGATAAGTTCAGCATTAAAGTAGTAGATAATATGTATCTGAGGACAGATTATAAGGATTCAATTTATGCTAGAATTGTTGAAAGTGATTTGAGGGACACTTTAGAGTATAAATATTCAGATTTGCCTTATTATTTTTTAAAGAAATTTATAGAAGAGCAGTCTCAAAATTCGTTGGATACAATTGCTGAAAATTACTTTTATAAACCAATGGGTCTGAAAAATCTGAAGTTTTACCCGCTTAGTCATTTCGAAAAAGATAAAATTGCACCTACAGAGTTTGATGAAATTTGGAGAAATGAATTGATTCATGGAACTGTTCACGACCAGGGAGCTGCCATGCTAGGTGGGGTAGGTGGACATGCAGGATTATTTGGCAATGCACGCGATGTTGCTTCGTTCATGCAACTGTATCTCAATAATGGCAACTATGCTGGCAGAAATTATTTTATGCCACAAACAATGTCCAAATTTAATACCTGCTACTATTGTGAACAAGATGTGAGAAGAGGTGTTGGTTTCGATAAACCCCAGCTTGAGGATATAGGACCAACTTGTGGATGCATCTCTATGTCAAGTTTTGGACATTCTGGTTTTACAGGAACCTATGCCTGGGCGGATCCGGAGGAAGAAATTATTTACGTCTTTTTGTCCAATAGAATACATCCTGATCCATCTAATACAAAGCTAATTGAAGAAGATATAAGAACTAAAATACAAGGTATAATTTACGAAAGTTTATTGGGGGAAAATTAATTTGAGATTAGTTTAAGATAGAGGTTGCTTTTAAACTTCTACTTTTGATATCTATAAATTAAAGTATGAAAATCGCTATAGTATGTTATCCTACTTTTGGTGGGAGTGGAGTAATAGCAACCGAGCTTGGAATTGCATTATCTAAAAGAGGCCATGAAATACATTTCGTAACTTATAAGCAACCTGTTCGACTTGAGTATTTAAGCCAGTCGATTCATTATCACGAAGTCTTAGTTCCAGAATATCCTTTATTCCATTACCAACCTTATGAACTTGCATTGTCTAGTAAATTAGTGAGAGTCGTTCAAAAGCATGATATAGACATTTTACACGTTCACTATGCCATACCTCATGCTTACGCTGGATTTATGGCTCAACAGATGCTCCTCGAAGAAGGCATAAAACTCCCAATGATGACGACCCTTCATGGAACTGATATCACCTTAGTTGGAAGCCATTCATTTTACAAGCCAGCTGTTAATTTTAGTATTAATAAAAGTGATGTGGTCACGTCGGTTTCTGAAAGTTTAAAACAAGACACGCTTGATATTTTCGATATTAAAAAGAAAATAGAAGTAGTTCCTAATTTTATAGATATCGCCAATCTAAATGAAAGTTTTACAGATTGTAAACGCCATATGGTGGCTTATGAAGATGAAAAAGTAATTACTCATGTAAGTAATCTTAGAGAAGTGAAGCGTCTTACTGATGTTATTGAAATATTTTATAGAATTCAATCAAAAATCAAATCTAGACTGATTATAGTTGGAGATGGTCCAGATAGAGAAAAGGCTACAGAACTAGCCAAAAAACTAAAAATTAAAGATAGAGTCATTTTTCTTGGAAAAAGCAATGAAGTAGAAAGAATTCTTTGTTATTCAGACTTATTTCTATTACCATCAGAAAAGGAAAGCTTTGGTCTTGCAGCACTAGAAGCTATGGCTCACAGAGTACCTATTATTTCTTCGAATGCAGGCGGATTGCCTGAAGTAAATATCAATGGTGTATCTGGCTACTTAAGTGAAGTTGGAGATGTGGAAAGTATGGCCGCTAATGGAATAAAAATCCTATCTAATGAAAAGATTTTGGATGATTTTAAACAAGGAGCTAGAAAGACTGCCGAGAAATTTGATGTAGAAAAAATCGTTTGCCAATATGAAATGTTATATCAGCAAATGATTTAATTTTCAATATTTCTTACTCCAATAGTTTCAGATCTAAATTTATTTTTACCAAAATCCAACGTACGTATTGGGAATGGAATGTTGATATTGTGTTTGTTATAAGCTGCTTTGATCGCTAATATAGCTCGATGTTGTGATTTATATATATCTGCTTGATTAGAAACATCTGTCCAAAATCTCAATTGGTAATTAATTGAACTATCGCCGAATTGAGTGTAAAAAAACTGTATGCTTTCTCCGGGTTGTTGATCAAAAATTTCTTTGATAGCATTCTCGGTTATTTCTTGAACTTTTGGTAAATCACTTTCATAACCTACCCCACATTCTAAAATTATTCTGCCTCTAGGCGTTCTGCTGAAATTTTTGAATGGTGCATCTACTATCTTGGAGTTTGGAATAACGACCAAATTGTAATCTACAGTTTGTATGATGACACTTCTTAAATTGATATCGACTACAAACCCACTATAATCGTTGGTTTCAATCCAATCGCCAATTTGTAGCTTTGGAATAAAACTTATGATAATTCCCGAAAATGTATTGTGTAGAGTTCCTTGCAGTGCAAAACCAACAGCCAATCCAAGCACACCAGCCGCACCAAGTATAGTAGTTAAGACAGAGTTTAGGTTTAAAATTCCTAGAGCTAAAAATATACCAAGAGATATAATAACTACTCTAAAAACCTTAACTGAAACTGTCCTTATGGAGTCTTGGGCAGAACTTTTTCTAAATATTTTGTCCACTAATTTACTCGCATACTTTGCGAATATTACAAAAAGAATAATGACCAATATGGCAATTAGAAAATTGGGTAGATTCAAAACAATCGAATCTACCCAATCTAAAATTTTACCCGTTAATTCTGACCAGGATTTTTCAGTCTCTTCTACTATTTCGGAGTCTTGCATTTCTTAATTATGAATGTTGTTTTTCTTCAATTTTCATGATCCATGCATCTAGCATCCAACTTGTTTTTTCAAGTTCTCTAATGTATGCGCCGATTAAATCAATTGTTCCTTCATCTTCATTTTTGTCGGCAACATCGACCACTTTTCTCATTTGAGATATAATTTTTCCATGATCGTTGAGTAAAGTACTCACCATTTCATAATCATCAACATCCGACGAAGATTCTTTTAAATTTGACTGGTTTAAATAATCTGTAAAATTACTTTCAGGTTGAAATCTTAATGTGAGAATACGTTCAGCAATTTCATCAATTTTCACCTTGGCATCATTGTACATATCTTCAAATTGCTCGTGTAAATCGAAGAAATTTTGACCGATAATATTCCAGTGAAAATTTCTTAATTTTTGATAGTATAAATGATAGTCTGCAAGAAGAACATTGAGTTCTTTTACAGTATTTTTTGTTTTAGATGTATCTAAATTTAAATAACTCATAAATATTAATTTTTGAATTTAATTAAACTTCGTTTTATGCGTTTCTTTTGTCTGTTAGTTTCATGCTCCAGGCGTCTAACATCCAACTTGTTTTCTCAAGTTCTCTTATGTAAGCACCAATTAAATCGATGGTACCTTCATCACCATTTTTATCAGCAACTTCTACCACATTTCTCATTTGCTTGATGATCACACCATGATCATGAAGAAGATCTTCTACCATCTCTACATCAGTTTTTTCAGATGTGGATTCTTTAATATTTGATAATTTCAAATAGGTAGAAAGGTTGCTTTCAGGTTGAAATCTTAAAGTGAGAATACGTTCAGCAATTTCATCTACTTTCAATTTTGCATCGTCATACATAACTTCAAACTGCTCATGTAAATCGAAGAAATTGTGACCGACTATATTCCAGTGATAATTTCTCAATTTTTGATAATACATATGGTAATCAGCAAGTAGAATGTTTAATTCCTTTACTGTATTTTTAGTTTTGGACTTATCAAGGTTTAGGTAACTCATATTATTTTATGTGTAATTTATTAAGCATTTTTTCTGAAACTTGACCCCCGGATTTTCCGTAGCCATCAACCAGCACTCCTTTGTGGCCATCTTTTGTTGTGATAGCGTATAAAATAGAATTATCTGCTGGATTTGCCATTCCCTCAAATCTGAAATACTCATCTACTTCAAACTCTTCTATGGGATATGTTTTGCTTTTGGTTCTATTTTCTATTTTTTCATCAAGTAGATTAAGATCATCGACATAACCCTTATCTCTCAATGCATTCATTGTTTCTGATAATGTATCTTCTTTTTTCATTTTACTCTATTATTTATCATAAAAGTAAAACTTAATGCAGTAGGAATAGAAAATTTGAATTGCTTTAATCTATTTTTAACTATTAGCTTTTCTTATCGTTGTCTTTTGTATAATAGTAGATACCTAATGGAAAACTTAATAGTAAAAATATAAACTGACGGGTTACAATTCCATACAAAGTGATAAGAGCTGCAATAACATAAATCCAAGTCAATTTAGTGATTTTCATAATTGATGTTTAGGTGGAAATCATTCTAATTAGTCATAAAAAAAACTCCTTTAAAGGAGTTTTTTTATGATTTTAAAGACTCCTTAAGATTCTTTGTCAGCAGTCTTCTGAACATCTATAACGAGTTCTTTTTTCTCTTCATCAAAGTCCATGTATAAGGTATCACCTTCAACTATGGAGGAATTGATTATTTTTTCAGCTAAAGCATCTTCAATATATTTTTGAATTGCTCGATTAAGTGGTCTTGCACCATACTGCCTATCAAAACCTTTATCAGCAATGAAGTCTTTTGCAGATTCACTCAAAGAGAAATTATAACCAACATCTTTAATTCTTGAAAACAATCTCTCTAATTCAATATTTATTATTTTCTTGATGTCATCTTTCTCAAGGGCATTAAAGATAACAACATCGTCAACACGATTTAAGAATTCCGGCGCAAAAGCTTTTTTCAATGCACCTTCTATTACTTTTTTGGTGTTTTCGTCTTCTTGTTGTTTTTGAGATTGAGTTCCGAAACCTACACCAGTACCAAAATCTTTTAGTTTTCTAGCACCTACATTTGAGGTCATAATAATGATGGTGTTTCTAAAATCAACCTTACGTCCAAGACTGTCAGTTAAGTGACCATCATCAAGAACTTGTAGTAGCATATTGAAAACATCGGGATGAGCTTTTTCTACTTCATCGAGAAGAATTACGGCGTAAGGTTTACGTCTAACTTTTTCAGTCAGCTGCCCGCCTTCTTCATATCCTACATATCCTGGAGGTGCACCGATTAATCTTGAAACTGCAAATTTCTCCATGTATTCGCTCATGTCAAGCCTTATTAATGCATCATCGTTGTCAAATAGCTCTCTTGCTAATACTTTGGCTAGCTGTGTTTTACCAACACCAGTTTGTCCTAAAAAGATAAACGAACCAATTGGCCTGTTTGGGTCTTTAAGTCCGGCTCTATTTCGCTGAATTGCTTTTACTATTTTGGTAACTGCTTCGCTTTGTCCAATCACTTTATTCTTGATGGTTTCAGGAAGTTCAGCTAACTTATTGCCTTCAGTTTTGGCGATTCTTTTTACAGGAATACCAGTCATCATTGATACCACATCTGCGATGTGATCTTCGGTAACTGTTTCTTTATTTTCTTTAGAATCTTTCTCCCAATCTTCTTGGGCCTGCTGCAAATCATTTTCGATGCGTTTTTCATCGTCTCTCAATTTCGCAGCTTCTTCATATTTCTGTTTTTTGACTACAGAATTCTTTTCATCACGAATGGCTTCAAGTTCTTTCTCGAGTTCCAAAATTCGTTTTGGAACATTTATGTTGGTAATATGAACTCTACTTCCAGCTTCATCCAAAGCATCAATCGCTTTGTCTGGTAGAAATCTGTCTGTCATGTACCTATTGGTTAACGATACACAAGATTTAATTGCTTCTTCAGTATAGATAACATTATGGTGGTCCTCGTATTTGTCTTTGATATTGTGAAGTATCTCTATAGTTTCATCAATTGAAGTAGGCTCAACAATAATTTTTTGAAATCTTCTTTCAAGTGCACCATCTTTTTCAATATGTTGTCTGTACTCATCTAGGGTAGTAGCACCAATACATTGAATTTCTCCTCTAGCAAGAGCAGGTTTGAACATATTACTTGCATCCAAGCTTCCTGTGGCGCCACCGGCACCAACTATGGTATGAATTTCATCTATAAAAAGAATAATATCATCATTCTTTTCAAGCTCATTCATCACAGCTTTCATTCGCTCTTCAAATTGACCTCTATATTTAGTACCTGCAACTAAACTTGCTAAGTCTAAAGTTACTAACCTCTTATCGTAGAGTATTCTGGAAACTTTACGTTGAACAATTCTAAGAGCAAGTCCTTCAGCAATAGCACTTTTACCAACTCCAGGCTCTCCTATAAGTAGCGGATTATTTTTCTTTCTTCTACTTAAAATTTGAGAAACCCTTTCTATTTCCTTTTCACGACCTACTACAGGGTCTAATTTACCTTCCTGAGCCATTTCGGTCAAATCACGACCAAAATTGTCCAGGACTGGGGTTTTAGATTTTTTAGCCGTTTTACCTTTTGAATTTCCAGATCCTCCTAAGGATTCTCTTCCAGAGTCTCCCGAAGAAGTATCGTCAGAAAAAGCATCTGTTGGTGTATCCATATAATCCCCATCTTGGGTAATCATAGCTTTAAACTCTTCTTTTACATTATCATAATCTACACTCAACTTATTTAAAAGCTTAGTTGTAGGGTCATTTTCATTTCTTAAAATACACAACAGAAGGTGTGCTGTGTTGATAGAGGAACTCTGAAATAGTTTTGCTTCAAGAAACGTAGTTTTTAAAGCTCTTTCAGCTTGTCTTGTTAAATGAAGATTCTTTTTTTCTTGAGATATATCTGTATTCGTATGATCTGAAGGATTTAAGATTTCAACTTTTCTTCTCAGCAACTCTAAGTCAACATTCATCGCATCTAATATATTAATAGCTTTACCGCTGCCATCGCGAAGAAGACCAAGCATTAAATGCTCAGTACCTATAAAATCGTGACCCAGACGTAAAGCTTCTTCTTTACTGTATGCAATTACTTCTTTTACTTTAGGTGAGAAATTATCATCCATAGTCTTTATATTTATTAGACATTACTCAAAAATAATACCTTATTGCTGATATATGCCATTTCAATAGTGAAAATCTTATTAAATATACTTAGCAAAAAAATGTCGTAATTAGAGATTAAGGGTCTTTAAGGATTTGATAGGTTTTGTATATTTGCTAATTAGCAACTATACTTGCGTTGTTAAAATAAGTATCTAACGTATTAATTTAAATTGAAATAAATGGCCAACGGTGAACAGCTAATACCAATTAATATTGAAGATGAAATGAAAACAGCCTACATCGATTATTCGATGTCTGTTATTGTTTCCAGAGCGCTTCCAGATGTGAGAGATGGCTTGAAACCTGTACATAGAAGAGTTCTTTTTGGTTTACAGGAACTCGGTATTTTTTCTAATAAATCACATAAAAAATCAGCCAGAATAGTCGGTGAAGTTTTAGGGAAGTATCATCCTCATGGCGATACATCTGTTTATGACGCTATGGTAAGAATGGCTCAAGAATGGAGCATGCGATATCAACTTGTTGACGGTCAGGGTAACTTCGGATCTGTGGATGGAGATAGTCCTGCCGCCATGAGGTATACCGAAGCTAGGATGAAAAAAATCAGCGAAGAAATGTTAGCTGATATTGATAAAGAAACCGTAGACTTCGTTCTAAATTTTGATGATACCTTAGAGGAGCCTACCGTCCTCCCTACAAGAGTCCCTAACCTTTTGGTAAACGGGGCAAGTGGTATTGCTGTAGGAATGGCAACCAATATGCCACCGCACAATTTAACCGAAGTAGTTGATGGGGTTTGCGCTTATATAGATAATAGAGATATCGAGATTGAAGAGCTCATGACTTACATCAAAGCCCCAGATTTTCCAACTGGTGGTATTATTTATGGGTATGAGGGGGTTAAAGATGCCTTTATGACAGGTCGAGGAAGAGTTGTCATGCGTGCTAAAGCTGAAATTGAAGAAATCAAGGGTAAAGAATGTATTGTAATTACAGAAATCCCTTACCAGGTTAATAAAGCAGATATGATCAAAAAAACTGCGGACTTGGTCAATGAGAAAAAAATTGAAGGTATTTCGCTTATCCGTGATGAGTCTGATAGAAATGGTATGCGTATCGTTTACATATTGAAAAAAGATGCATTACCAAATGTTGTATTAAACACTTTGTATAAACATACCGCACTTCAATCCACTTTTAGTGTAAACAATATTGCGCTTGTAAAGGGCAGACCTCAGATGCTTAATCTGAAAGATATTATTTATAATTTTGTTGAACACAGGCACGAAGTAGTCATTAGAAGAACCAAATACTTACTTCGAAAGGCTGAGGAACGAGCACATATCCTTGAAGGCTTAATCATTGCTTCAGATAATATTGACGAAGTTATTGCTCTCATAAGGGGTTCTCAAAATGCTGAAGAAGCAAGGGAAAAGTTAATAGAACGTTTTCAGCTTTCAGAATTACAGGCCAAGGCCATTGTTGAAATGCGCTTAAGACAACTTACAGGTCTTGAGCAGGACAAATTGAGAACGGAGTATGAAGAGTTGATGAAGACAATAGAGGATCTTAAAGATATTTTAGCAAACGAACCTCGCAGAATGGAAATCATCAAAGATGAGCTAACAGAAATTAGAGAAAAATACGGAGATGAACGCCGTTCCGAAATCAACATGATAGGTGGAGATTTCAGTATGGAGGACATGATTCCAAATGAAAGTGTAGTTCTTACGATTTCTCATGCAGGATACATCAAAAGAACACCTTTAAAAGAATATAAGACACAGAATAGAGGAGGGGTCGGTCAAAAAGCGTCCACCACTAGAGATGAAGATTTCTTAGAATATATATTTTCTGGCACCAACCACCAGTACATTTTGTTCTTTACTCAAAAGGGAAAATGTTTCTGGATGCGTGTTTTTGAAATACCAGAAGGAAGTAAAACCAGCAAAGGTAGAGCTATTCAAAACTTAATGAATCTTGATCCAGATGATAGAATAAATGCTTTCATTTTAGTCGAAAATCTTTCTGACGAAGATTACATCAACAATCATTATGTATTGATGGTAACTAAGAAAGGTCAGGTTAAGAAAACAGTATTGGAACAATATTCCAGACCTAGAGTAAATGGTATTAATGCAATTTCCATTAAAGATGGAGACGAATTGCTTTCTGCTGTATTAACCGATGGCGAAAACCAAGTCATGTTAGGATTGAGGAGTGGTAAAGCTTTACGATTTGAAGAAAAGCATATCAGACCAATGGGTAGAGGAGCTGCTGGGGTCAAAGGGGTGACTTTAGCTTCTGATAAAGATGAAGTCATTGGTATGATTTGTGTTAAAAACCCTCAGGATGAAACAGTTTTAGTAGTTTCTGAAAAAGGATATGGTAAGCGGACCTTTATCGATGATGAAGATGGTGAGCCAGTTTACAGAATTACGAATAGAGGCGGCAAAGGAGTTAAGACCATTTCTATTTCTGATAAAACAGGAGAACTTGTAGCACTCAAAACTGTCCATGATGAGGATGATTTGATGATTATTAAAAAATCTGGTGTGGCTATAAGAATGTCGGTTTCAGATATCAGAACCATGGGTAGGTCCACTCAAGGAGTGAGATTAATATCCCTAAAAGGCGATGATGAAATTGCAGCCGTTGCCAAAATTGTCAATGAGGACGAAGACGAAAACGATAATACAGATTCAATCGAATCTAACGATGAAACCATTAATTAATATAAATTTTAAACTAAATAGATGATAATCATGAAAAAGTCAATTTTAGCAATAGCTTTAGTAGGTGTATTCAGCATTGGATTTTCACAACGAGGAGAAATCCGAGACGCTGAAAGTGCTGTTGAAGATAAAAATTATGAAGCAGCTTTAGTAGAGTTAAACAAAGCTAAACCCCTTTTAGCAGAAGAAAAAGATAAGTGGGTAGCTCGTTATCACTTAGCAAAAGCTAAAGTTCATGGCAATATGGCTTCAAGCCAAAGTGGAGATCAAATGATCGAAAACATCAACACTGCTCTCGAGTCAATAGATCAGGTGCTTAAACTAGAAAAAGATAATGAGGAGGCATTGGCGTATCAATCTGAATTAAGACAAAATATGGTTCAAACTGCTATTGATGGGCAAAATGATGGTGATTTTGATACTGCTTCAAAATTATTATATAAAACTTATGAGTTAAATAAGAATGATACAGTGATGTTATATTATGCAGCATCAGCAGCAGTTAACGGTAAATTATATGACAAGGCACTGGAACATTATAAAAAACTTTTAGATTTAGGCTTTGATGGGTCTACCACCCAATTTATTGCAACTAATAAAGAAACCGGTCAAGAAGAAAATTTTGAGACCAAAAACATGAGAGACATTGCAGTAAAAACTGGAAATTATACTGATCCAAAAGTTAAAGAGACGGAGAGATTGACAGGTGAGATTGCAAAAAATATAACTCTTATTTATATCCAGCAGGATAATCCCGAAAAAGCTCTTGTTGCTATTGAAAAAGCAAAAGAAGAAAATCCAAACGATGTTAGCATAATGCAGGCAGAAGCAGACCTTTATTATAAAACCGGTAAAATCGATAAATATAATGAAGTTATGAAAGAAGTTGTAGAGGTAGATCCAGATAATCCTTCATTATACTATAATCTAGGAGTTGCTTCAGAGCAGCTTGGCGATAAAGATTCCGCGAAGGAATACTACGAAAAAGCAATAGAACTTAATCCAGAAATGATAAACGCTTATATTAATCTGGCGGCTTTGACTTTAAGTGAAGAAAGAGCTATCGTTGAACAAATGAATAAATTAGGGAATTCAAGAGCCGACAATAAAAAGTATCAAGAGTTAAATGAAAAGAAAAAGCAGTACTATAAGGATGCTTTGCCTTATCTAGAAAAAGCTACAGACTTAGATTCTGATAATATGCAAGCTTTACAAACAAAACTGAACATTTATTATCAGTTGGAAATGAATGATAAAGCAAATGCTCTTCAAAAGAAAATAAATTCGATGCAAGAATAATTGAAAACCAATTCAAACAAAAAAAGCCAAGCATCAAATGCTTGGCTTTTTTTGTTGAGAAATGTCAACTATCTGGTTGACATTTTCTCTTTCTTTTTTTGAAGCTGTCTCGTAATATCATCTACGGTTTCTGTAATCGCTGCTTCAAAGCTTTTCTCGTTTGAAGAAGCAAATACATTTTGACCTGGTGCACTCAATTTAATTTCACAAATCATACCTGTTTCAGGACTCGACGTATTTTCAGTTTTGAAGAAAACTTCACCTCTTACGATCCAATCGTATCTATTTTCAAGTTTATCAAGTTTTTTTGAGACTATAGCTTCTAGTCTTTCACTTGCAGTAACGTGTACGTAATTAAAATTAATATCCATAATTTAAATTTTAAAGTTGTCTATTTATTAATGAATTAATCCGTTTGGTAATTGTATCAAACGTGAGATATAAATTTAAGAAATTAAAGCAGCCATTTTAATTTTTTTCAAAACTTTAATTTCAAAGTGATTTATTTAACCTTTAATTTCATTTTCAGATGATTTTCTGATAGAATTTAATACTGGATAACTTCGACTATTTCTTATCGTTTGTTTACGTTCAAAATAGAACGAACTATAGTATTTTTGAAGGAGATAAGACTAAAATGCAAAACTCATTATTTAAATCCCTATCTGATTCTCTAACAGGTTCAATCCAGACAGATCATTTACATACCTCAATTTATGCCACTGATGCCTCAGTCTATAGAGAAATTCCTAAAGCTGTAATTTATCCTAAAACTAATTCTGATTTAATAGAAGTCATCAAATTCGCTCAACTTAATAAGATTTCTATAACTCCAAGAGCTGCCGGTACTTCATTAGCTGGTCAATGCGTTACAGATGGTATCGTTGTAGATCTAAGTAAGCATTTCATCAATGAAATTAAATTTGATAACAAAGCTAAACGTATTCAACTTCAGCCAGGTGTTGTTCGAGATGCTTTAAATAAAAGATTAAAATTAGAACATCTCTTTTTTGGTCCTAACACTTCGACAAGCAATCGTTGCAATGTTGGCGGCATGTTTGGGAATAATTCTTCTGGAACCACTTCTATTAAATATGGAGTTACCAGAGATAAAATAATTTCTTCCAAGGGGTTTTTATCCGATGGAAGTTTTATAGAAGTAAAGCCTCTTACAAAAGATGAATTTCAAGAAAAATCGAGATTGAATTCACTTGAAGGTCAAATTTATAACTTCTTCAATAGATTATTTCAACGCCAAGATATTGAAATGCTTTTGGAAAATGGTTTTCCAAAATCTTCCATCCATAGGAGAAATACTGGGTATGCTATAGACGAACTTTACAATAATTCTTTTTTTAAAGACCATTCAAATTCATTTTTCAATTTAAATAACCTGCTCTGTGGAAGTGAAGGCACTTTATTTATAGCTACTGAACTTGAGTTGATATTAGATGATATTCAGCCTAAACATTCGGCGATGATTGCTGCCCATTATGAAAGTATATCGGATTGCTTAGAATCTGTTGAAACTACCATGACACATGATTTGTATACCTGTGAGATGATGGATAAAACTATTCTTGATTGTACAAAGAATAGTATGAAATATAAAGGGCATCGCTTTTTTATAGAAAAAGATCCTGAAGCTATTTTGATGCTGGAGCTTAGATCCAATTCGAAGAATGATTTAGCAGATAAAATAAAAAGCCTTTTGGAAGCCTTAAAAGTCTCTACTAAAGCTTACGCATCTCCTGTTCTTACAGATGGTGAAATAGATCTTGCAGTAGAACTAAGAAAAGCAGGTTTAGGTCTACTAGGAAACCTTAAAGGCGATGCAAAAGCTGTTGCCTGTATTGAAGATACCTCTGTTACCATCAAAGATTTACCTCATTATATCGCCGACTTTTCTAAAATCATGAAATCCTATGGTCAAAAAGCAGTCTATTACGCTCATGCCGGAGCTGGAGAACTTCACTTAAGACCTATTTTAAATTTGAAAACGTCTAAGGGTGTTGAAGAATTTAAAAATATTTCTTCGGATGTGGCTCATCTCGTAAAGTCTTATGGAGGTGCTTTGAGCGGAGAGCACGGTGATGGAAGAGTGAGAGCACCATTTACTGAACTTGTGGTTGGCAAAGAATGCTACAAGATATTCCAAGACATTAAAAATGTATTTGACCCCAATCATATTTTTAATCCAGGAAAAATTGTAGACCCCAAGCCAATCGATACAGATTTACGGTATGAAACTGATAGAGTAGAGCCTGATATTTCTACTAAAATGGATTTCTCTAAAAATCTCGGTATTCTAAGAGCTGCCGAGCAATGCAATGGAAGTGGAGATTGCAGAAAATCTCATGAGTTTGAAGGAGGCATGTGCCCAAGCTATCAGGCTACTAAAAACGAAAAAGATACAACGCGAGCGAGAGCTAATTTATTAAGAGAAGTACTTACTCAAAAACATCAGGAAGAGAATGCTTTTGATGATGAAGATCTTAAAGATATTTTTGATTTGTGTATTAGCTGTAAAGCTTGTAAAAATGAATGTCCTAGTAATGTAGACGTAGGTGCATTTAAAACTGAATTTCTGTACCAGTATCAAAAAGCAAACGGAGTCAAATTAAGAACAAAAGTTTTTGCGAAAAACAATCAAATTAATAAGCTAGCCTCCCCATTAGCACCCATTTATAATTGGCTAAATTCAAATTCAATAACTTCAAGTTTTATCAAGCAATCAGCCGGTATTGCTAAAGAAAGGAGTTTGCCAAAGCTGAGTTCTCAGTCTTTAAGATCGAAAATTGATAAAGGCCAAATTTCCTTAAAGGCCGTTGGAAATAAAAAGAAATCTGTTTACTTATTTTTAGACGAATTCTCCAATTTCCTGGATGTTACTATAGGAATTGATGCCATAGAACTGCTCACCAAGCTTGGATATGAGGTTAAAATCTTAAAGCATGAAGAAAGTGGCAGAGCTTATTTTTCCAAGGGGCTTCTAGATGAAGCTCAAAGGTTTATCGATACAAATGTGAGTGTTTTTGAACCCCTAGTATCAAAAAATAGTCCTTTGTTAGGTATAGAACCTTCAACAATCTTAAGCTTCAGGGATGAATATTTGAAATTAGCCTCAGACAAGTCTTCTGCAGAAAAGCTTTCAGAACACGTCTATTTGATTGAAGAATTTTTGGATTCAGAAATTCAAACGGGTCACTTGACGTCAGATAAATTTTCAGAAGAAGTCAAAGAAATTAAAATTCATAATCACTGTTATCAGAAAGCATTGTCTAATCAAATCCATACGTTCAATGTAATGAACTTACCAAAAAACTTCAAAGTCACTCTAATACCCTCAGGATGTTGTGGAATGGCTGGGAGTTTTGGTTACGAAAAGGAGCACTATGAAGTAAGCCAAGCTATTGGTGAATTGGTATTATTTCCTGCAGTAAGAAAATCCAATGCACTTATTTGTGCCAATGGAACCAGTTGTAGGCATCAAATTAAAGACGGTACTAGCAAAGAAGCTTTGCATCCTATCTCTATTTTGAATAGGTATGTGTTATGAATTTGTGTTTGGCAAATAACTTTGTAATTGCTGACTAGAAGTAAAATCTACATCTGGGACTTCAACGTTTAATTGAGGAGGAATGTCTTCAAAAATAATAGCAGTAGACACTTCACTTGCAATCAAACCAACGTCTCTAGCATAATAATTTGTAATTGTCGTTACCTTTTGTTCTTGTAGAATTGGAACGTCTGTAATGACTAAAAAAACACTTGCAGAAAGGAAAACTTGAATTTCAGAAACAAAGACATCTTCATAAGTTGTGTTATTTATGACTTCTTGTGCTGAAAATCCATTATGAATGGAGTTAATTTCAAAAATAAAATTCACAGGAAATCCATTGATGTTTTGTTCAAATTCTCCACTACTTGTTGACATGATGTTGCCTTGAGATAAATTAGCATCATAAAGTACAACATCTTCAAGCGGGAATTCAAGAGCTGGTAATTCATTCTCTAGTGGGATAGTTAATTGTCCGTCGTAGGTAATCTGTTGATTTCCATTTTCTTTATATACTTCACCAGATGCTAGTATGCTGGTATAAAATCCTGCCAGATTAGCAACTGTTTGAGTAAAACTGTACCGGTTTTGAATTAGATCCTGGACAGTTAGAGTTTCAGTACCTTGAATGGTCTCTGAGTTTTGATTCAGTTCATTGTCGTAAGTCCAAGAATTTCCAACTTCCAATGGGAAATAATCTGCATCTGAAACTAAAATGGATTCATCTTCATCTGAACAGGACAATATGCAAAATGAAATACAAACTAAAACGAGAGCTAAATTGAGTTTTTTCATGATCTGATATTATACATACAAATAACGATAAATTATCCGCTTTTCATATTCTTACCTGAAAAAACTGTAAATGCGCTGATGAAGTCTATTGAATTTTTGACCGATGAGTCCTTAAATTCTTTCTCGAATTTGCTGTATTGAAATAGTTCCCAACGCTTGTTATGATATTCTAAAGCTGTAAGATTTTCAACCCAATCTCCTGAATTTAGGTACAAACACGTCCCATTTTTATTGACCTTTCTTGAGATCTGTGGTTGGTGAATATGACCACATATCACATAATGATATCCTTTCTGAATAGCCAAATCGGTAGCCGTTTTTTCAAAATCATCAATAAATTTCACCGCTTTTTTTACAGAATTTTTGATTTTTTTCGATAATGAATACTTTTCTCGCCCTAATTTCAGCAGAAAGAAATTTAAAAATCTGTTTCCTAAAATCAATAGATCATATCCCCAGCCTCCAAATTTTGCGATCCATTTTGCATTTTGTACTGACATATCAAAAACATCACCGTGAAAAAACCATGCTTTTTTACCATCAAGCTTCAAAATTAACTTGTCAAGAAGTTGAATGTTTCCTATTTCGAAATCACTCAATTTTCTCAGCATTTCGTCATGATTGCCAGTAATATAGATGATTTCAGTTCCAGACATAGAGAACTCTAAGAGTGTTTTGATAATTTCAAGATGAGCTTTAGGAAAATAGTTTTTTCTGAACTGCCAAATATCAATGATATCTCCGTTAAGGATAATTTTATCAGGTTGGATTGAATTCAAATAATTGAGTAACTCCTGAGCGTGACAGCCGAAAGTTCCAAGGTGAATATCAGATAAAACAACTAGGTCTACTTTTCTTTTCAAGATATTTGGTTTTAATCAAAGTAACAGGTATATCTTAGTTTTGCAGTAAACTCAAGATTATGAAAGCTTAATCCAGATGTTATGAATGGAAAAGATGAGTTAACTTTAATTTTACTTGATTTCTGAAAATTGCGATATAAATCGAGGATTGTTTTTTGAATGCTTTTTGATTATTGCTTAAAACGATTACATTTGTTCAAAACATCACATGGCATCAAATAGCTTCGGAAAATTTTTAAAACTCACTACATACGGTGAATCTCACGGAGTTTCGATAGGTGGTATTCTTGATGGTGTTCCACCTGGAATCCAACTTGACTTAGAAAAAATTCAGATGGATTTGGATAGAAGAAAACCAGGCCAATCGGCCATTGTTACTCAGAGAAAAGAGTCTGATAGTGTTCGATTCAAGTCAGGTATTTTTGAAGGAATTACAACAGGTCTGCCCATCGGTTTTGAAATACAAAACACAGATAATAAATCTAAAGACTACGGTCATATTAAGGATGTATTTCGGCCAAATCACGCGGACTATACCTATGACCAAAAATACGGTCAACGCGATTATAGAGGAGGAGGTCGCTCCAGCGCCAGAGAGACTGCTTCGTGGGTAGTTGCTGGAGCTATTGCTAAACAAATATTGAGTGATGTTGTGTTTACAGCTTATACGCATTCCGTAGGTTCATTACAATTAACTGAAAAAGATTCTATTGACTTTGCAGTTATCGAAAATAACCCAGTGAGATGCCCCAATGAAAACATGGCCGTTAGAATGGAAGATTATATCAAAAAAATCAGAAAAGAAGGGGATACCATTGGAGGCATAGTGAAATGTGTTGTTTCAAATGTTCCCAAAAATCTGGGAGATCCTATTTTTGAAAAACTGCACGCCAACCTTGGCAAAGCGATGATGACCATCAATGCAGTGAAAGGCTTTGACTATGGTTCTGGATTTGAAGGAATAACCATGAAGGGAAGTGAACACAATGACTTGTTTAATACTGATGGAAGTACTAAAACCAATCATAGTGGTGGTATTCAAGGAGGAATTTCCAACGGAATGGATATTAACTTTAGGGTGGCTTTTAAACCCGTTGCAACTTTAATGCAGAAACAACAAACGATCAATAAAAATTCTGAAGAAGTTGAAATGCAAGGCAAAGGGAGACATGATCCTTGTGTCGTTCCCAGAGCAATTCCTGTTGTGGAAGCCATGGCAGCTTTAGTTCTAGCAGATGCTTATTTATTAAATAAATCTCTCAATTAAATGAAAAAATTAGAATTACACTGGCAAATTCTTATCGGAATGGGCCTTGGAATCGTATTTGCTTTTATTTTATCTAACTTTCAATGGGGGAGTGGATTTATTACAGATTGGATCAAGCCTTTTGGGACGATCTTTATAAATGCATTAAAACTAATTGCTGTTCCTTTAATTCTAGCTTCACTTATCAAGGGAGTTTCTGATCTAAAAGATATCTCGAGTCTATCTCAGATGGGTTTAAGAACCATTTTAACGTATTTGGCTACAACCATAATCGCTGTAAGTATAGGACTTGTAATTGTTAACGTTTTCGAGCCAGGAAAAAGCATTGAAAGCGATACAAGAGAAGAGTTGGTAGAAAGTTATGGTGGTGATGCAGAACTAACCAGACAAAGTGCTGCGAAGCAAAAGGAGTCAGGTCCTCTACAAGCGCTTGAAGATTTGGTCCCAGATAATATTTTTGGCGCTGCATCCAGTAATGCCAATATGCTTCAAGTGATTTTCTTTGCCGTTTTCTTTGGAATAGGGATGATTCTTATCCCGGAAAAAAAGTCAAAACCCATCAAAGAATTTTTTGATTCGCTCAATGAAGTGATTTTAAAAATGATAGATCTTATTATGCTGGCTGCTCCTTACGGAGTGTTTGCACTACTTGCGGCCCTCGTCGTTGAAGCGCCTAGTACAGATCTGTTTATTGCTTTGGGGTATTACGCCTTATGTGTAATTGGCGGCTTGTTATTAATGATTGGGATTTATGCACTCATAGTAGGTATTTTTACTAAAAAATCTCCTCGGTTTTTTCTCAATGGAATATCCCCAGCGCAATTGCTTGCTTTTTCAACCAGTTCAAGTGCAGCTACGCTTCCTGTCACCATGGAAAGAGTAGAAGAACATCTAGGTGTCCATCCTCAGGTTTCTAGTTTTGTATTGCCAATAGGAGCAACGATAAATATGGATGGAACAAGTTTATATCAAGCCGTTGCAGCTGTGTTCATTGCTCAAGCTTTTGGTATGGACTTAAGTTTTGCAACCCAGTTAGGCATTATTGCTACAGCTACTCTTGCATCCATTGGATCTGCTGCTGTACCAGGAGCAGGAATGGTTATGCTGGTCATAGTATTAGGTCAGGCGGGAATTCCAGAAGCTGGTTTAGCTTTGATTTTTGCTGTAGATAGACCTTTAGATATGTTGAGAACAAGTGTCAATGTAACCGGCGATGCAGCTGTCTCCATGCTAGTAGCCAAATCGCAGAACAAACTCGGTGACCCACAAATTAAAAACTGGGATGATAAATATAAAAAGGAAGATTTTGATAGTTAACTATTACCTTTAAACTAAAAAAAGCAGCTCAACGAGCTGCTTTTTTTGTGCTATGAAAAGAGATCTTATTCAAAGTAACTGAACTGGTCTCCCTCTTTGATTTCTAGTAATGAGTTATAAATCAATTTTATGACGTTTTCCACATCGTTTTGATGGACCATTTCTACTGTGGTATGCATATATCTCAAAGGTAAAGAAATAAGCGCTGAAGCAACACCGCCATTGCTGTAGGCAAAAGCATCCGTATCTGTTCCAGTCATTCTGCTAGCTGCCAGACGCTGAAAAGGTATCTTGTGTTTTTCTGCGGTATTGATAAGCAATTCACGTAAATTGTTTTGGACCGCGGGTGCATAACTGATGACTGGACCAGCTCCAATTTTAGTCAAACCTTCTTTCTTTTTGTCAATCATTGGAGTAGTGGTATCATGACAAACGTCAGTTACAATGGCTACATTTGGTTTGATCGTATTGCTTATCATTTCAGCTCCGCGCAATCCAATCTCTTCTTGAACCGAGTTTGTAATATAAAGCCCAAATGGTAAGTCAATTTTATTTTCTTTTAGCATTCTAGCCACTTCAGCGATCATAAATCCACCCATCCTATTGTCTAGTCCTCTACAAACGAATTTGTCGTTATTCAGAATGAAAAACTCATCTGGATACGTAATGACACAACCAACATGTACTCCAAGGTTTTCAACCTCTTCTTTATTGGAACATCCTACATCGATACAAATGTTTTCGATTTTAGGAGTTTCCTCTTTAGATTTGTCTCTTGTATGAATGGCTGGCCATCCAAAAACACCTTTTACAATTCCTTTTTTAGTGTGGATGTTAACGCGTTTAGAAGTTGCAATTTGATGATCGCTTCCACCGTTTCGGATCACGTAGATCAACCCTTCATCTGTAATATAATTTACATACCAGGAGATCTCATCGGCATGTCCTTCTATGACTACTTTGAAGTCAGCATCAGGATTTATAACCCCAACGGCAGTCCCGTAAGTATCTGTAATAAATTTATCTACATAAGGTTTAAGATACTCCATCCATAACTTTTGACCTTCGGACTCATATCCTGTCGGTGAAGCATTGTTTAAGTATTTTTCTAAAAATTTTAGTGATTTTTCGTTCATATCTCTCTGTTTTGTTGTGCTAATTTAGTAAAGTATTGAGATATAGTTGGAAACGAATCCTTAATTTTGGAATGATTTTAGATCTGATAATATTAAATTCAATTGAAGTGAAAATTGCCGTTTATTTTTGTTTGCTTTTAAGTGTATCGCTTAGCGCTCAAGAATTAAAATATAAAGAGATTTCTTCTGTTCAAGATCATGAGCAAAAGAAATACCTTATCATGAGCAAAGATTCTTCATGGGTGAGTGAGGTAGAACTTGATGAAGTCCTGATTCTTCCAAAACTCAGGTTTGAAAATAGAGATGATTTTAGAAGTTACCTTATTCTTAAACGCAAAACTAAAAAGGTTTGGCCTTATGCTAAATTAGCTTCTGAGCGATTTGAAGTTTTAAACCAACGTCTTGAAAGTATCGAATCCAATAGAGGTAAACGTCAGTATACAAAGGTGGTTCAAAAGTATGTTGAGGAAGAATTTACAGAGGAACTAAAAAAATTGACTAAAACAGAGGGACAGATTTTAGTTAAACTTATATATAGACAAACGGGAATGACCACCTTTGACCTTGTAAAAGATCTAAGGTCCGGATGGAGAGCATTTTGGTATAATACTACAGCAAATTTCTTCAATATTTCCCTCAAAGAAGAATACAATCCATCTGAGAATAAAGAGGACTTTTATATTGAAGATGTTCTCCAAAGAGAATTTCAATCGGGTTCGCTGGAGGAACAGGATCCGAAAATCGAGATACAGCTCATGGAACTCATGAACAAATGGCAAAAGGATTCAGTAACTACTCCGCCTTCAGCAAGACGCTATAATGTTAGATATTAGTGTTGATTCAATCCGAAATCAGCGTAAGCATCCATTCCGTGTTCATGAATGTCTAAACCTTCAACTTCATGTTTTGCAGAAACTCTCAATCCATAAATTTTTTTCAGTGGTATCAAAATAACACAAGCGCTTAGACAGCAAAATCCTCCTATAGTCATTATGGATGCAAACTGAATAAAAAGCTGATGAAGACCTGCCATACTGCCAAATATACCAACGGCTAGAGTTCCCCAAATCCCACAGCACAGATGAACTGGAATAGCTCCAACAGGATCATCTACTTTTAAAATGTCCATTAGCTTTACGGCTAAAACTATGATTAAACCGGCAATGAGCCCTATTGCTATGGCTTCTAATGGAGACATGAGATCTGCCCCCGCAGTAATTCCAACTAAGCCCCCAAGGATACCGTTCATAAACATGGTCACATCAAAGTTTTTGAAAACCATAAAGCTACTAATGCAGGCTCCAAGACCTCCTGCAGCTGCGGCCAGACTTGTAGTCACCAACACTAACGATGTGCTTGAGGTTTCAGCAGAAAGTACTGAGCCTCCATTAAATCCAAACCAACCAAACCAAAGGAGGAACACTCCTGTAGCAGCTAAAGGGATATTGTGCCCTGGAATGGCAAATATTTTTCCATTTTTAAATTTACCAATTCGAGGACCAAGAAAAATAACAGCCATAAGAGCTGCCCAACCTCCCACAGAATGCACTAAAGTGGATCCTGCAAAATCATAAAATCCAAAATCACTTAAAAAGCCACCACCCCAAAGCCAAGAACCGCTAATTGGGTAAATGAGACCGACATAAATTATAGAAAAAATAATAAAAGCTCCAATTTTGATCCGCTCGGCAACAGCTCCAGAAACTATAGTTGCAGCTGTTGCAGCAAACATACCTTGAAAAAGAAAATCGGTCCAGTAGGTATAACCTCCATCTGCATAAGCTGTTGTAAGACCATTTTCTGGAAGTTGAAGTCCAATTCCATTTAAACCCAACCAACCATTAAACTCACCCGGGTACATCAAATTGAACCCAACCAGGTAATAAAGCACTAGACCTGAGCATATGATAAAGAAATTTTTAAAAAGTATATTGATTGAGTTTTTTTGTCGTGTCAACCCAATTTCTAATAATGAAAAGCCGAGATGCATAATAAATACCAACGCGATACAAATCATCATCCATAAGTTGTTGGCTGTAAATAAAGCTAGATCCATAATTTTTAATTTATTGCTTTTGTTCCTCTTTCACTTGTCCTTATTCTAATGCAATCTTCAATATTGGAAATGAAAATTTTTCCATCTCCTACATCTCCAGTTTTTGAATGTTCAATAAGCGTGTTTACTGTTTTCTCAACAAAATCATCTGAGACCACGATGACCAAATAGCGTCTTTGAATGTCTGTGGTACTGTAGGAAATCCCTCTGTAGACATGACCTTGTTGCTCATTACCAACTCCAGTAACATCCCAATAGCTAAAAAAGTTGACCTGTATATGATGAAGAGCTTCCTTTACATTATCAAAGCGAGATTTTCTAATAATAGCCTCTATTTTTTTCATACCCCTAATTTTTTAAGGGTAAATCTACAGTAAAGTCGTTTAAAATAAAAACACCCCTATAAATTAAGGGGTGTTTGTTTTTTGTTTATTAATATTCGATTAAGAATTGATAAAAGTGGTTATCATTTTTGGAATGAAAATCTCAATTTTTCAAAAAATGTGATATTCTACTGCTTAAAGCCTAAACGGAAAGTTTGTTTAGTATTAATTTAAATTAGTTCATGATTACGTTACAGTCTTTTAAAACGTTTTGATATTCTTTTTTGTCGAATTCAAAATTTGAAAAAACCTCATCGTGTTTTTTTCTATTTTCCATACGTCTGATGTTTTTAATAAATCGTCTGTAATCATCCTCAGTCTCTAATTTCAATCCTGGTACTTCAGCAGACTTTCCGTTTTCATCTTTAGCGACCATCGTAAAATAGGAGGAGTTACAATGTTTCTTGGTTCCATCCTGGATATGTTCAGATTCTACTCTCACTCCCACTACCATTGAAGTTCTGCCCGCATAATTTACGGTAGACTTTAAAGTGAGTAGCTCTCCAACCTCTACCGGATTAAGAAAATCAACTCGATCGACGCTTGCAGTAACACAATAATTTTCAGAATGTTTGGAGGCGCAAGCAAAAGCAACTTGATCCAAGAGTGATAGAATAAATCCGCCGTGTATTTTTCCTCCAAAATTGGAATGGGAGGGAAGCATTAACTGACTGAGTACTACAGCAGATTCCGAACTATGTTTAAATTTTGTGGTCATGAGGTTAAGTTTTATTTATTTGTTTGTTGTCCATTTAGAGTCAATGGTTTTTTTTGAGGTCACTCCAAAAGCTTTGAGTGCTTCCACGTCTTTGATTAGATTCTGCTGTCCAGTCAACTTTTTCATGGCTTGCTCATAGGTAGATTTGGTAGAATCTATACGGTTGCCAACCGCATCTAGCCCCTCTATTAAGTTCACAAATTTGTCGTATAAATCTCCTGCATGTTTGGCAATTTCGAGCGCATTTTGTTGCTGCTTCTCATTACTCCATACCATATCTACTGTTCGAAGAGTTGATAACAGCGTAGTAGGACTCACCATCAAAATATTGTCTTGGAATGCAGAATAGAAAAAATTGGAATTTTCACTTTGTGCTAGAAATAAAGCAGGTTCTACAGGAATAAACATCAGTATAAAATCTGGAGAGGCTTCACCACCCAATAAGTCGTAGCGTTTTTCTTTTAAACTTTTCAGGTGATTTTCCAGCGATTTGACGTGAGCTTTCAAATAAGTCTGTTTTTCTTGCTCATTTTCAGTATTTACATAGTGTTCATAAGCTTTTAAACTCACTTTCGAATCAATTACCATCTGCTTATTATTCGGCAAATAGACCACAACATCTGGCAATTTACTTCTGCCATCGTCATCTTTATAATGCTGTTGAATGTCGTATTCTCTTCCTTTGACGAGACCTGATTTCTGCAAAACCTTTTCCAGAATCATTTCACCCCAATTTCCCTGTGTTTTGTTATCGCCTTTAAGGGCTTTGGTCAAGTTATTGGCTTCTTCAGAAATTCTAAGATTTTGCTCGTTTAGATGCTTCAATTGTTCACCTAACTGTGAATGACCTTTAAGAAAGTCAGTATTCGTTTTTTCAATTTTGGTCTCAAATGAATTTAGCCTTTCCTTTAAGGGTTCTAAAATATGGGAGATATTCTTTTTGTTTTCTAGGGTGAACTTTTCGGATTTTTGCTCTAAGATGCGTTGGGCTAAATTTTCAAATTCTTCTCCAAATAGTTTCTGTAAGGCCTGCATTTCGGTTTTTTGTTCTGCCCAGTGTCTTTGTAAACCTTCAGTTTCAGTTTCTTTTTGGATTAATTTATTCTGAATCTGGTGACGTTCATTCACAGCTATTTTTAATTCGGCTTGAAGCTTTTCAATTGCTCTAATGTAATCGTCTTTAGCTTTTTCCTCACGCTGAACAGATTCAGTATAAAGATTTTCAAAATGAGACGAAGTGGTTTGCCATTTAGAAATGGTGGAACGGTCTATCAATTTGGCAATCATAAACCCCAGTATTGAAGAGAAAGCTCCAACAAGGATTAAACTTAATATTTCCATACAGTAGATTTTTTCAAATATAGAAAAGGAATGCTTAGTAAAACTATATTTGAGCCTGACCTATTTTGATTTTTTAACCTGTGATAAGTCTAGGAGATTAAAAGGATTGATGCCCAGACCATCCACAGCTTTTGATCTAAACCGAACCACTTCGTCATAATATAAAGGTATGACTGGAGCTTCATTTATAAGTAAAGAATCCATTTTTGAATACAACTCAAATCTTAAAGAATCGTTGGTGAGGCTCAAAGCTTCTTCATAAAGTTTATCGTAAGCCTCATTTTTGAAATGGGTGTAATTGGGTCCATTGGGTGAAAAATTCTCACTGTAGAATAAGGATAAGTAATTGATAGCATCCGGGTAGTCGGCAATCCAACTTGCTCTGAAGTTATCCAGCTGACCAGCAGAACGTTTTTGCCGTATCGTGGAAGGCGGCATGACATCAATTTCTACATCTACTCCGATGTTTTGAACTTCCTTTTGTATAAATTCTACCAAGTCAATATAAGATGGATTGGTACTAATGATCAATTTTGGTCTAGAAATACCTGTTTCTTTTTTAAATTCTTGAATCAATTTTCTAGCCCTTTCTGGTTGATAAGTAAATCCTTTGGTTTTTGAACGTCCAGAAAGCCCTTCCGGAATAAAACCTTTGTGAGCGGGGATTCCAATATTATTTCTAAGGTATTTAATCATTTTATCCCTATCAAATCCAAAATTAATGGCTTGTCGGAATACTTTAGACTTCATTTCCTCAGACTCAGAATCTAAAAAGAAGCCAAGGTACTCAGTATTGAGATATGGACTTTTTTCCATTGCTATCTCAGCCTGAAACTTCGGGTTGAGTCCTCCATCTATAGTGATTAATTCATCTTTATAAGAAGGATCCAAACCACTAAGAAAGTCTAATTTTCCCTGTACAAAAGCTAAAAACTCACTTTGTTTATCTGGTAAAAAAGTGATGGCTACAGCTTCCAGATAGGGTAACCGGTTTCCTTTAGAATCGGTTTTAAAATATAGATTATTTTTTCTTAGTACTAGTTTTTCTCCAATCTCCCATCGTTTAAATTTGAATGGACCTGTGCCAATTGGTGAATTTTGAAAATCTAAAGTTTCCATTTCCACTGGAATCACAGAACAAAATTTACTCGTCAATAATCCTAAAAAAGCGGGAAACTTTTGTTGAAGTTCAATTTCCAAAATAGAATCATTTAAGGCCTCAATTCGCTTAACGTTGGACATAACCCAGCTTCCAGGGGATGCTACTTTAGGATCGGTGAGACGTTTCAAGCTGTATTCCACATCCGGAGCGATCACCTGCCTCGTGGAATCATTTCCAAAAACTTCATGTTTATGAAAAAAAACCTTGCGTCTCATTTCAAATGTATAGGTGAGTCCGTCATCAGAAATGGACCAGGTTTTTGCAATATCCCCTTTTATGGCTAAGTTTTCATCGAGTTTTACTAAGGTGTTATAAAGTTGGTGAGTGGGCCAGATGTTGCGTTGATCTTTTGCAAAGGCAGGGTCTAGAGATGTAATGTTAGCGTGTTCGTTATATCTAAAAACTAGGTAATCTCGGTCTTTCAATTCAGGATTTGAGCAGGAGGTGAACGCTATCAGATTCAGTAGAAAAAGTAAAGATGGAATAGAGTAGGAGTTCAATTTTTGGAAATAAATTTTAGTTGGTATCTTTGCAAATAATTGCGAATATAGAGGTTTCTTCTGAATTTGTTTTCGATACGATTGATCCTCAAAAACTAAATTATGTCTCAACCCAAAGTTGCCTTTTACACCTTAGGCTGTAAGCTGAATTTTTCTGAAACTTCCACTATTGCGAGGAATTTTGAGGAAGAAGGTTATGAGCGTGTGGAATTTGAAAATGATCCAGATGTGGTGGTTATCAATACCTGTAGTGTAACTGAATATGCGGATAAGCGTTTTAAAACTATCGTAAAGCAAGCTCAAAAGACCAATCCTGATGCTTTCGTCATAGGAATTGGTTGTTATGCGCAACTAAAACCTGAAGAATTGGCAGAAGTCGATGGCGTTGATTTGGTACTGGGAGCAACCGAAAAGTTTAAAGTGACAGATTATATCACAGACCTCTCCAAAAATGATTTTGGTGAAGTGCATTCCTGTGAGATTGATGAAGCTGATTTTTACGTCGGTTCTTATTCCATCGGAGATCGAACCAGAGCTTTCCTTAAGGTACAGGACGGTTGTGATTATAAATGTACCTACTGTACAATTCCTTTGGCACGGGGTATATCCAGGTCAGATAAATTGGAAAATGTACTTCATAATGCTAAGGAAATTTCTGAACAAGGCATCAAAGAAATCGTATTAACTGGAGTCAATATTGGAGATTACGGCAAGGGTGAATTTGGAAATAAGAAACACGAGCATACCTTTCTAGACCTTGTAAAAGCTCTAGATGATGTGGAAGGTATAGACAGAGTACGAATTTCCTCTATAGAACCGAATTTACTTAAAGATGACACCATAGATTTTGTGGCCTCAAGTAAGTGTTTTGTTCCTCATTTCCATATTCCACTCCAAAGTGGAAGCAATGCATTGTTGAAGAAAATGCGTCGCCGGTATATGAGAGAACTTTATGTGGATCGTGTAGAGAACATCAAAAGTAAAATGCCAGATGCCTGTATTGGTGTGGATGTTATCGTAGGTTTTCCTGGAGAAACAGATGAATTATTTCTGGAAACTTATAATTTCCTCAATGAATTAGATATTTCCTATTTACACGTGTTTACGTTTTCAGAAAGGGATAATACACCAGCTGCTGAGATGGAAGAAGTCGTTTCGATGAAAGTCAGGAAAAAGCGAAGTAAAATGCTGAGGGGCCTTTCTGCCAAAAAAAGGCGCGCTTTTTATGAAAGTCAATTGAACACGACCCACGAAGTATTATTTGAAGGTGAAAATAAATCGGGCTACATCAATGGATTTACAGAAAACTACGTAAAAGTGAAAACCTTTTGGAATCCTGAGTTAGTCAATACGAAACACCAGGTTATTTTGAATGAAATTGATGAAGACGGCATGGTGAAAGTGGATTTTATAAATGCATCTGTGCTTGCAGAATAGATACTTCTATAGTCCTTCTTAAATTAAGTCTAAACGAAACGCTAAACTTGAATTAAATGAGGGTTGGCTTATTAATCATTCTTTAATTTTATGTGGTAATTGAATTTGATTCAATTGAACTGAGTATTAACACATATAATTTATTTGATTATGGCACATTTAAGATTAGGGGACACTGCACCAGATTTTACTGCAGAGACCACCGAAGGAAAGATTTCTTTTCATGATTGGTTAGGAGAAAGCTGGGGAATCATTTATTCACATCCAGCAGATTTTACGCCTGTGTGCACAACAGAGTTGGGTAGAACTGCACAATTGAAAAGTGAATTTGATAAAAGAGGGGTGAAAGTGATTGCATTAAGTGTAGATCCTGTAGAAGATCATCACGAGTGGATAAAAGACATTAATGAAACTCAAAATACTACGGTTAACTTTCCTATCATTGCTGATGGCGATAGAAAAGTTGCAGAGTTATATGACATGATTCATCCAAATGCTTCAGAAAAAGCTACCGTTCGTTCTGTATTCGTGATTGGTCCAGACAAAAAAATCAAATTGACCTTAACTTATCCACCTTCTACAGGTAGAAATTTTGATGAATTGATAAGAGTAATTGATAGCCTGCAATTGACAGCAAACCAAAAACTAGCTACACCAGCAGACTGGAAACAAGGTGAAGACGCAATCATTTCTCCATCCGTAAGCGATGAGGAAGCCAAGAAATTATTCCCAGGTTACAAAACCATAAAATCATACTTGAGAACGACACCAAGTAAGTAATTTCTTTTTTTGCATCGAACACAAAAAAAAGTCTCTCAAAATTTTGAGAGATTTTTTTATACATCCAGCCCAAGGCTTTTTATTTTATTATAGAGCGTTGTCCTGTCGATGTTGAGCTCTTTGGCTGTTTTACTTTTATTGTATTTATTTTTTTCCAGACACTTCAAAATGATTTCTCTTTCGTGATGTTCTTTCACTTGCTTGAGGTCGTTAGAATTGACCTTTGGAGTAGTTCCGGTTTCCTGCGTTTCAAATATTGAAGATGGCAGGTGTTTGTGTTCTATAACTCCACTTTGACAAAGCAGCACGGCTCTCTTCATTAAATTTTTTAACTCCCTAAGATTGCCTGGCCAATCATAAACTTTAAGATCTTCAATAAGCTGGGGGTCAATGTTCACTTTTTCTTTTTCAAGTTCACTGCAGGCTTCATTAATGAAATAATCAATAAACTCTTCAAAATCTTCTTGTCTGTCTCTCAATGAAGGAATCGTTAATGAAAATTCATTTAACCGGTGATACACATCGTTTCTGAATTCATTTTCAGCAATTGCAGAATCTAAGTTTTCGTTGGTTGCCGCAATAATTCTAACATCAATATCTATTTCCTGATTTGATCCAACACGACGAATTTTTCGTTCTTGCAACACCCTCAAGAGCTTCACCTGAGATTCATATGATAAATTTCCAATTTCATCCAGAAATAAAGTGCCTCCATTAGCATATTCAAATTGACCTTTCTTGTCGCGATCTGCTCCTGTAAAGGCACCTTTCACGTGACCAAACAGCTCACTGGAAGCTATGCTTTCTGGTAGTGCACCACAATCTATAGCTACAAAAGGCTTGTCTTTACGCTTGCTATTTTCGTGAATAAACTTGGCTACGTATTCTTTACCAGTACCGCTTTCACCTGTAATGAGTACAGACATTTGGGTAGGAGCGACTTGTTTGGCGTAAGACCACAATTGTTTAGACTCCTCGCTTTTTCCCTTTACAATGGAAACGGAAGCTTTTGATTTAGGAAGGTCTGATTTACTATTTTTTGTTTGACTTGAGGCTTGAGTTTTTGGTGTATTTAAAGCTTTTTCAATAACAATTTTAAATTCTTCAGGAATAATGGGCTTAGAAACAAATTCAAAGGCACCGAGTTTTATGGATTTGACCGCTGTGCGAATATCAGAGTAATTGGTTATCAAAATTACAGGAGAATTCCATTTGGTTTTGATACGCTCAATTAACTCCAGACCGTCCATTTTGGGAAGTCTATAATCTGTAATGACTAAATCAAAAGAAGTCTCTTTTAATAGGTCTATTGCCTCTTCAGCAGAACCTGAAGTCTCTATTTCGTAATTAAATCGCCTTAGGTAATTGGATAAGGTTTTATTAAAAAACGGATCATCATCAACAATCAATAATTTGCTCACAAGATTTTCTTGCTAAAATATAGAAACGAATTTAAATAGGGGTAGTTAGATTTTAAATTTGCCTTCTATTTTTTAAAATTGAGATAAAGCCCTGTAGAAAAAGTCAACAATTTGTAAACAGAATTCACATGGATTTTCATTGAATAATTCAACTCTGGCTTATTTTAATTCTTAAAACTTATTAAAAACTCTCTAGTATGCTAATTACATGTTAAGAATCTGAGCATACAGTTTCAAAATGAATTTTAGTATCAGAATTGATAATGTTTTACAAAATTATAAGATGGCATATTTATTACTTATCATCGGAGCTTTGATAGTTTTTGCTTTAAGTACTTTAAGCGGAGGTGGTGCTAGTTTACTGCTAATGCCTTTGATAGGATTTACAATTGGTATGAAATCGGTGGCTCCTGTTATGACTCTAGGAATAGCTATGAGTAGTGGATCTAGAGTATTTTATTTTCTTAAAGATATAGACTGGAATCTTTTTAAATGGCTTTTTCCGTCCACTATAGTTGGGTCTCTGTTAGGTGCTCGTCTTTTTGCTGAATTATCTTCAGAATACATTCAAATTGTCATTGGTTTATTTCTAGTCTTTACTGTTGTCCAGTTCTTCCAGAAACCCAATGATGTTAATAAGAAAAAAATTAAAGCCTGGCATTTTGTTCCTATAGGTTTTGTGATCTCCTTTTTGTCTGGACTTATTGGCGGTGTTGGACCTTTGATGAATTCTGCTTATATGAATTATGGCATGTCCAAAGAATCTCTAATAGGAACAAGATCTGCGAACGCTGTAGCCTTACACGTAACCAAAATTATAAGTTATGCTTACTTCGGATATATGACAGGAGACGTGATTAAATACGGAATCATCATAGGAGTTACAGCTGTAGTTGGTAATTATTTTGGAAAAATAATGTTAGGCAAAATATCAGAATTATTTTTTAGAAAAATTGTGATTACTACTATGGTAGTGAGCGGAATTTTAATGCTTTATAAACACAAAGACTTTATTAATGAATTTTTGAATACCCTATAACTTATGAAATTATCTATAAACAAAAATGTCCACCTCGTTGAGCCAGGCGACTTTGAAGCATCAGAGCATTGGTATCCTAGAGTTTTAAACTCAAATATTCATCCATTGGTGAATTATTTTTTGAATCTAAGTCAAGACCAAATGGTTTCAAGGTATAAAAGACTTAAACCAGAAATTGAAACTGAAAAACTTAAGGATTTACTGCAGTATAAACCAAAATATTTCAGCTGGTCGGGAACAGACATGATGCATGTTACCAATCACACTGGTAAAAGAAGTCTTACTGTTATTGAAACCAATTCTTGCCCTTCTGGTCAGAAATCCATGCCACTTATGGATTTGAATGCAGAGAAAGGTGGATACAAAAGACTAATGGAAAAAACCTTTTTACCATTAGTACAAAATACTGATCTAAAAGGAGCTTTGGCTGTGATTTATGATAAAAATCCAATGGAAAACATTGGCTATGCTTCAACAATGGCAGATATATTTGGAGAAAATGTCTATTTAGCAAAATTTGATCAAAACAATGAAGATCCTAATGTAAAGTTTGAGGACGGGATTCTACATGTGAAAGATGAAAAGCAGGAATGGTTGCCTGTAAGAGCTGCCTTTAGATATGTGACACAAAATCCATGGGATAGAATACCCAAAGATTGCAAAACCCTCTTATTAAACCCGATTGAAGCATGTCTAGCAGGTGGTAGAAATAAAAGTGAAGCTTATCTTGCTTATCAAAAATTTAATCAGAAATACGCTGATTTTGGTTTAAAAATAGATACTCCACACACTCAATTAGATGCAAATTATGAAGATTTGGAAGCATTATATCATCAATTCGGTAAGAGTTTAGTTGTAAAAGTACCAGATAGTAATGCTGGTCAAGGCGTTTATACAATTACTTCAGACAAAGAGTTGAATGACGTTTTGGAGATTTTAAAACCTTATCAGCCTCAATCTTATATTGTACAAGAATTAATTAATAGTAACTATATACCAGGAAAGGACGAAGATAAATTAAGATACCATGTAGGCACGATTCCTGATGAAAAGGATAGAAGTTATGCTTTCGATATTAGAATGATGATGCATTATACAGTTTCAGGAACAAGACCATTAGCTGTTTATTCCAGAAGAGCAAGGTTGCCCTTAAACAAGCCATTACCAGAGGATGCCAATTCATGGGAACTTTATGGTACCAACCTTTCTGTAAAACAAAACGATGGATGGACTTATGATGATGAACGTTTATTACTATACGATATGAGAAATTTTGGCAGACTTGGCTTAGGCATTGATGAACTGATAGACGCTTTTATTCAAAGTGCTTTGGCTACTTTTGCAATCGATCAACACGCACAACAACTTTTTAAAAAATAGAATTATGGCAAACGAAAATATTTTAGTAGTTGAAGATGATGTAGTTTTTTGTAAACTGCTTACCAAATATCTCAGTAAAGCAGATTTTATAACTCATGATGCTCAGGATGTTTTTACTGCGAAAGAGCTTGTAAAGCATCAGCATTTTAAATTTATTATTTTAGATTACAGGTTGCCGGGTGCTAATGGATTAGAACTAGCTAAATGGCTTATAGATAGAAGAGAAGATTCTAAAATAATTCTGATGAGCAGGCTGCTTGATGAAGAACTAATGGCCGAAGCCAAAGAACTTGGAATCATTGATTTTATTAAAAAACCTCTCAATCCTAAAGATTTAGTTGATATTATCAATCAGAATTCTTAAATATAGACCATGTTCAAATTGAAAGGAAAAATGATGTGGCTTTTTGCCCTATTTTCAATAGGTCTTCTCGCTATTGGATTTTATTTCTACGATAGCCTGAATGCTCTTGGAGATAAGGTAGAAAACACGTTGACTCCTAACAAAAGATCGGACCATCTCAAAAAAATAATGGTCGATCTTAATAAATTGAACAACCTTTATTTAGTCGATTCTGAAAGGTTCAATTCGATGAGATCTGATAGCTTAATCGGTGCTATTGAGAAGAACGTGGACTCCGTAAAAACCAATTTTAATCAAGATAGAATTTTAGAAAATCGAAATTTGGATACGATTCCAAGTTTGTTGAGACAAATTCGAGATGATTATTTTCAACTTGAAAATAAGCGAGAACAAAGTCAAGAGCTCTTCGTAGAGGACCTAAAACTCTTGGTCAATGAAGAATTATCTAAAATTGAAGCTAAGCCTTCAGATTCTGTTACAATTATAAAGCAGATCAATTCTGAGATATATGAAAAAATTGAACAGAATCCTCAAATTGAAGATGAACGTAGTTTTTTTCAAAAGTTGTTTGGCAGTCCAAAAGTAGAAATTGATACAGCAAATTCTACCATTAGTTCCAGAGACACACTTGTTAACCAATCGATCGATACTCTGTTTTCTAGAAGTGAAGTTAATGAATCTAATATAGATATCAGTCCTGCAATCAAGGATTATCAGACCAAAAGGGCTAGAATTTTAAATTCTCTTAAAAATCAAGAGCAGGAAATCTTCAGAAAAAATATTGAGGTTAATAATTACGTAGAGAACACGCTAAATGAGATTTTGTTTGAAGAATATGAGTACTATAAAAATTCTGTCAGGGAATTAAAAGATGATTCGATTACCTATTTCTATGAGCTAGGTGTGATTATAGCAGTTTTGATTCTGATAAGTTTAATCACTTTATTTATCATTTTAAACGACATCAATAAAAATATTTATTACCAACAAAGGCTTAAAGCAAGTGAGGAACAAGCAAAACGAACTGCCATAGAGAAACAAAAATTTCTTTCTACCATGAGCCATGAGCTACGTACTCCTTTAACTTCAATTATTGGATATACTGACTTGTTGGATGATAGAGATGAAAATGTAAAATCCATCAAAGCCGCCTCTAACTATCTCTATCAAATGACCAATGAAATATTGGATATGGCTAAAATCCAAGCTGGAATTATCGAAATTCATAAGGTTCCATGTAATTTATCTCAAGTCTTTAGAGACATTAAGCAAGGATTTGAAAAATTGATTGAAAATCAAAACCTAGACACCATTTTCAAAATTCCCAGCGAAGATTTATATGTAAAAACAGATGCGCACAGGATTCAACAAATACTTTATAACTTGATGCATAATGCATTGAAATACACAGAAGAAGGATACATAAAATTAGATGTGAATTCTGAAGTTATCAATGATTATCTGGACGTGAGCATAGTAGTAGAGGATTCTGGTATCGGAATGTCTGCCGAAGAGATGAAGTCTGTATTTAAAGATTATCAACAAGCAGGAACACACAAAAACAAGATGAAGGGCACAGGGCTGGGTCTTGGAATTGTGAAAAAGCTGGTAAAGGAATTGGGAGGTAAGCTTTCAGTAGAAAGTGAACCCAATAAAGGATCTACCTTTAAGATTCATTTTCAATTTGAGATTGTCCAAAAAGAAGAAACTAAGCCTGAATTGAAAAAATTTGATTTCTCTGACAAGGCTTTGGAGTCCAAAAAAATATTTATCCTGGATGATGATAAGCTCATTTCCAGACTTTACTCTAAGCTCTTCGAACCTTATAGACCACAACTTAAAGTTTTTAATGATGCCAATAAAGGTTTTGAACATCTATTGAAGCACCACGATTATGATTTATACCTCATCGATTTTAAGATGCCGTTCATGACTGGATATGAAGTGATCATGAAACTTAGAGAAAACGATATTTACTTGCAAAACACTATGGTCTCGACTGCTAATGTCATGTTGAATGATGAAGAAAAGCAGAAGCTTAAAATCTTTGATGAACAAGTGTTTAAGCCTGTAAAGCGTGACCTTATTTTAGAAAAAGCAGCTAAACTTTTAAATGTTAAAGGTCGTTTTAACTCTGAATCCGTACCAGAAGAAAACTTTAATAATGAGCTATTCAATTTTAAGGACCTTATGATTTATGCGGGAGATGATGAGGAAATCCTTAAAGACCTGGTTCAAACTTTAATTGATGAAAATGATAAAGAACTTTCCAATTTTAAAATAGCTATGCTCGGGGAAAATAAAAACTCTCTCGCTGAAATCATTCATAAACTATCCTCCAGATTTGCACAAGTCAATGTCAAACCAATTCATGATCCAAAAGCATTAGAACTTTCCTTAAGAGACAATGCTTCCGAAACAGACAAAGAACCCATCGAGGAACTCTATAGATTTTGGTGTAAAGTCAACAATGCCATGAGAGATTATTTAAGTTAAATTTCTGACGCTTATTTTTTCTGATCTCTATAATTTTTGGGGCAAATTTTAGTTTACATTTGATAGGTTTTTTAACTTATAAATGAATAAACTTATAGTGGTGAGCCAACCCGAAAAATGGCCAATTGAAATGGATCATACATCCATTATAACCTCTCAAGACTACCTCACCAAACCCGAATATGCGAACTCAAAAAATGCCCGGGTTTTTAACTTGAGTGATAAGTATAGTTACCAATCCAAAGGATATTATGTTTCCTTACTCGCAGAAGCCAGAGGCCATACTTCTATCCCTACAATAAGTAACCTTGTCGATCTGGGAGAGAAAAAGCTAGTGAAAATTGTTTCAGAAGACTTTGATGACGAAATTCAAAAAAGTTTAAAATCCATCAAATCTCAGGAATTTACATTAAGCATTTATTTTGGCCAAAATGTAGCTCAAAAATACCGAGAGTTAAGTCGTTTGATTTTTAGGTATTTTCAAATTCCATTCTTAAGAGTGGTTTTTAAGCATACTTCAAAATGGAACATTAAGTCTATAAAAGCCATTTCACTTTCTGAAATACCCAATGAACATCTGGAAAGTATGCATTATTTTGCTTCTCAGTATTTTTCAAAAAAGCGTTACGACACTCCAAAAGCAGATAAATCTGAATATGATTTAGCGATTTTGGTTCAAAAAAATGATCCTGCACCACCTAGCAACCCTAAGGCATTGAAAAAGTTTATGGACTTAGCCGAAAAAATGAACTTCTACGTGGAGCTTATCTATCCTGAAGATCTGTATAGATTATCCTCCTTTGATGCCTTGCTTATAAGACAGAGCACAGAAGTAAATAATGAAGCATATGCTTTTGCCAGAAAAGCGATGCAAGATGGGCTTGCTATTGTGGATTATCCAGATTCAATTCTAAAATGCTGTAATAAGGTTTTTATGGCCGAAGCATTGAATAAAAATGGCATTCCTACTCCTAAAACTATAATTGTCCACAAAGATAATATACAGGATGTTTTAAAGATCACAGGTCTTCCTTGTGTCTTGAAATCTCCAGATTCTACATTTTCTTTTGGAGTAAAAAAAGCGAAAACAGAGGAGGAGTTTGAAACACTAATTACAGAGATGTTTAAGACTTCAGACCTTGTTATTGCTCAGGAATACACTTTTTCTGAATACGATTGGAGAATCGGAATTTTAGATTCCAAACCATTCTATGCCTGTCGATATTTTATGGCTAAGGGGCATTGGCAAATTTATAACTGGTCCGCCAACAAAAAAGACGATCAAGATGGGAACGCAGATTGTTTTGCGATAGAAGACGTTCCTGGTCAGGTGATGAAAGCAGCCTTGAAATCAGCAAAAATCATGGGCAAAGGTCTATTTGGAATTGATGTCAAGGAAGTTGATGGGAAGGCTCTGGTGATAGAAATCAACGATAATCCAAATATTGACTTTGGTGTGGAAGATGGATTGTACGGTGATGCAGTTTACACAACTATTCTCCAAGCTCTTAAAAATCGCCTAAATTCTAAACAAGACTTATGAAGTATCATCTTTTTGAAGTAGTGGGCATTGAATTAGAGTACATGCTTGTGAATTCTACAACAGGTAAAATACAAGCTTCTGTAGATGAGCTGATGAAATTAAAAACAGGTAAACTTGTTTCTGATGTAGATAATGGTTCGGTAGAGTGGAGTAATGAACTGGCCGCTCATGTTGTTGAATTGAAAACAAACGGTCCAACTGATGACCTGGATTCCTTGGATGAGCAATTTCATAAAAACATTTCTGAAATCAATACTTTATTAAAGTCAAAGCATCTTCGATTATGGCCAACGGCGTCTCATCCACTTATGAATCCAGAACTCGAAATGAAGCTTTGGCAACATTCTTATAGTGAGGTTTATGCGCTTTACAATAGAATCTTTAATTGTAGTGGTCACGGTTGGTCTAACGTGCAAAGCATGCATATTAATTTACCTTTTTACGATGATTCCGAATTTGAAAAGTTACACGCAGCAATCAGAATTCTTTTACCCATTCTTCCTGGGTTGAGTGCTAGTTCTCCTATTTTGGATGGGATTTCTACCGGGCTAAAAGATACAAGGATGAAGTTATATCTATCCAATCAAAAACAGATTCCTGAAATGACTGGTAAAGTTATTCCTGAACAGGTTTTTACAAAAGAAGACTATCAAAATAAAATCTTTAATCCGATTAATGCTTCCATTGCCCCCTTTGATAAAGATCATATTTTAGAGCACCATTTCCTCAATTCAAGGGGAGCGATAGCAAGATTTGATAGAAATGCTATCGAAATACGAGTGCTGGATTTGCAGGAATGTCCCTTGGCAGATATTGCTATAGCGAGCTTTATCGTTGAAATTTTAAAAGATCTTGTCGATGAAATTTATTCTACGTTGGAAGAGCAAAAGCAATGGCACGAAGATGACCTTTATGATTTTTTGATGGAGAGTATCAATCATGCGGAGGGTGGTATTATTGAAAATAAAGAGTACCTCAATTTATTTGGTATAGAAGCTGAAAGCAATTCGGTAAAGGCGATTTTTAAGCATTTGCTATCTAAAGTTTCGTCAAGATTGAGCAATAGACATATCATTGCAATTCAAACTATTTTAGAAAACGGTAGTCTTTCAACTAGAATTTTAAAAGCAATTCAAGAAGATTTTTCTGAAGAACATATCCTCAACGTCTATCAAAAGCTAGGTGATTGTTTATCACAAAACGAACTCTTTCTGCCGTGAAGTTAGTCTTGACTTGTGAACATGCCAGCAATGCGCTACCATCAACATATAAAACTCACTTTAAGGATTATAAACATCGACTACAAACCCATGAAGGTTATGACATTGGTGCTTTTGAAGTTTTTAAAACTTTAGAACATTTTGCTCATTTTTCTTACTATTATCCTTGGAGCAGACTTTTGATAGAGGTGAATAGATCTTTGAAACATCCCTACTTGTTTTCGAGCATTTCAAAACCCTTTGATGACAATGAAAGAGAACTTCTGGTTACAGAATTTTACAAGCCTTATCGATATCAAATTCAGAAAGAAATTGAGAAATTGATAGGTAGAGGAGAATTAGTCTTACATCTTTCAGTTCATAGTTTCACGCCAATCTTGAACGGAAATGAGAGAAGTGCTGAAATTGGAATTTTATACAATCCCCAACGAAGTGCAGAAAAGGAGTTTAGTGTGAAGCTTCAAAAGGAACTAAAACAGCAATTCCCTCAATATAAAATAAGAAAAAACTATCCTTATCTTGGACTAGCTGATGGATTTACTACAAGTCTAAGAAAGCAATTCAAGAAAAACTATCTGGGAATTGAACTTGAAATCAATCAAAAATTGCTCAAAAAAGGCGATGATATTTTACATTTAAGTGAGAAATTATGCAATGGCCTCAAAAACTGTCTTGTTAAGGCTAGTTGAAATTGTTGAGATGAAATTAATTAGTTCTCTTACTGAAATTGGCATTAAAAATCGTTTTCGTAATTTAGCAAATCACAAAACCGATAATTAATGAATAAGAATACTGTTTTAGCTTGGGCTACATTTATAATGGTGATCGTTGGGTTAGGACTCATTGCTCTAGGTGCTTTCAGATACAATGAAATTGCCGGGTGGGGGTTTGCCTCTGTTGGAATAGGTTTTTTTGCGATTGCATGGGTCTTCAATGCTTTGAAAGGAAGAGTTTAATTTAAAATAACATAAATGGCAGACGATAAAAAAGTGATATTTTCCATGTCGGGAGTATCCAAAACATATCCAGGTGAAGATAAACCTGTACTTAAAAATATTTACTTAAGTTTTTTCTACGGTGCAAAAATTGGAATTCTTGGACTTAATGGTTCCGGTAAATCCACTTTGATGAAAATCATTGCCGGTCAAGAAAAAAATTACCAGGGTGATGTAGTCTTTTCACAAGATTACTCAGTGGGGTACTTGGAACAAGAGCCAGAGCTAGATCCCGAAAAAACTGTGCTCGACATAGTTAAAGAAGGTGTTTCCGATGTGGTAGCCATCCTGGATGAATACAATAAAATCAATGATGATTTTGGGCTTCCAGAAGTTTATGAAGATGCAGACAAAATGCAAAAGCTGATGGACAGACAAGCTGTGCTTCAGGACAAGATAGATGCAACCAATGCCTGGGAGCTTGATAACAAGCTGGAAGTAGCGATGGATGCTTTGAGGACTCCACCATCCGACCAGAAAATTGAAAACCTCTCTGGTGGTGAAAAACGCAGAGTTGCTTTATGTCGTTTATTGCTTCAAGAACCAGATGTGCTTTTACTGGATGAGCCTACCAACCACTTGGATGCAGAATCTGTACATTGGCTGGAACACCATTTACAACAATACAAGGGAACTGTTATTGCAGTCACTCACGATAGGTATTTCCTTGACAATGTTGCTGGATGGATTTTGGAACTGGACAGAGGAGAAGGTATTCCTTGGAAAGGTAACTATTCCTCATGGTTAGACCAGAAGTCTAAACGTATGGCTCAAGAGCAAAAGCAGGCAAGCAAGCGTCAAAAAACCCTGGAACGTGAATTGGAATGGGTTAAAATGGCGCCTAAGGGCCGTCAGTCCAAGCAAAAAGCCAGACTTAATAACTACGATAAGTTGATGAGCCAAGATCAGGATAAACTTGATGAAAAGCTAGAAATTTATATTCCAAATGGACCACGTCTGGGTACCAACGTAATTGATGCTAAAGGAGTCAGCAAAGCATTTGATGACAAGTTGCTTTATGAGAACTTAAATTTCAATTTGCCACAAGCTGGAATTGTTGGTGTTATCGGACCAAATGGTGCTGGTAAAACAACGATTTTTAAAATGATTATGGGCGAAATTCAGCCAGATAAGGGTGAATTTGTAGTAGGTGAGACAGCTAAAATTGCTTATGTGGATCAGGCACATTCTAACATCGACCCCAATAAATCTATCTGGGAGAACTTCAGTGATGGTCAGGACCTCGTTATGATGGGAGGCAAGAAAGTGAATTCCAGAGCTTATTTAAGCCGATTTAACTTCAATGGAAGCGAACAGAACAAGAAAGTAGATAAACTCTCAGGTGGAGAGCGTAATCGCTTACATTTAGCGATGACTTTAAAAGAAGAAGGAAATGTACTTTTACTCGATGAGCCAACCAATGATTTGGATGTGAATACTCTACGAGCTTTGGAAGAAGGTCTGGAAAATTTTGCTGGATGTGCAGTTGTGATTTCTCACGACAGGTGGTTTTTAGATAGAATTTGCACACACATTCTCGCTTTCGAAGGTAATTCTGAAGTCTATTTCTTTGAAGGAAGTTTTAGCGATTACGAAGAAAACAAGAAAAAACGTTTGGGTGGTGATACCATGCCAAAACGAATTAAATACAAGAAACTAGTGAGGTAATAGTTTTAAACCTACTCAATAATCAACCTTATTCCTTCCCTGGGATAAGGTTTTTTTATGACTATAGGAGTATAAGATATTCATATTCAGAAGGATATAGAGTTGATAGATTGAAATTTCTTTTCTTGTTTATAAATTTTTTAGTTAATTTTAAGGTGATCTCAGAGGGCATTCAAGTTAATATCACGATGCGTAAAATTATATCACTTTCTATTTTCTTCTCTTTCGCTGGATTATTCGGCCAGGATGTCATCATCAACGAATTAGATTCTGATACTGAGGGCTTGGATACTAGAGAATTTATAGAGCTAAAAACTCAAGACCCTTTCACTCCCTTGGACGGTTATGTTTTAGTCTTGTTCAATGGGTCCAACTCTGGTGGAGATTCAAGTTATTTTGCTCTAAATCTAGATGGTTTTACTACAGATTTCAATGGCTTATTTGTTTTAGGAGGACCAGAACTTGTTCCAAGTCCAAATTATAATTTAACTCAAAATACCATTCAAAATGGTGCTGATGCCATTGCGGTTTACATTGGTTCTGAACTGGATTTTCCAGAAGGGACTTTGGCAACCACAGCTAACTTGGTTGATGCTTTAGTTTATGAAACTAGTGATCCTCTAGACCAGGAACTTTTGGATCTTTTAGCACAAATCGAGCAAATAGATGAGAATAGTAACGGAAACGCAGATACAGAATCCATCCAAAGAAATCCTGATGGGAGTTGGTTTGTAGCAACTCCAACCCCTAGACTGCTAAACGACGGTTCAGGGATAAGTCCTGTTTACATAGATGTGATTCCTAGTAAAACTTTACTAGACGAAGGTGATAGCTTTACTATTGATTTTTTAACCTCTGAAATTCTAACCGAATCGATTAACATTAATTTTAGTTTGGTCAATGGAAATTTTACAGAGGAGGACTATGAGGGACCTACTTCTATAACCCTATCAGAAGGTTCAAGTTCAGGATCACTAAGTTTTTCCATCCTAGATGATGCCGAAGATGAAGGAGATGAGTTTATTACTTTAGCAGTAGATGCACTGGGAGCTCCCTATATTCTGAATGCCAATTTTATACAGATCATAGTAGTTGATAATGATTTTAGCATAGCAGATTGGGGAGTACCAAATAACCCTACATTTGGAAATGTGAATCCTACTGGCCCCTTAACTTATTTTGAAAGCCTAAATGGGAAATCAGGTGAAGATTTGAGACAAGCTATTCAAGATATTATTGCAGAAGAGGGTGTGGTTAAAATTCATACTTATGCAGATATTATTGATATTTTAAAAGTAGCTGACCAAAGCCCAAGTAACAGTAATCAGGTATGGCTTGCCTATAGAGAGGAATCCAGACCTAAGTATTTATATCAGTTAGGTTCTTCAGGAACTGGATACTGGAACAGAGAACATGTTTTTCCCAGATCCAGAGGTGGGTTTTTCAGTATTGAAGAGGATGAGATTGCCACCGGCATAAATGAATGGTGGGAAACCAATGCAGATTCTTTGAGACATGCTAATTCTGACGCTCATGGATTGAGAGCTACAGATGCCAATGAAAACAGTTCGAGAGGAAACCAGCATTTTGGGCAGTATGTTGGACCACCGGGAACTCAGGGAAGTTTTAGAGGAGATGTGGCCAGAGCAGTTTTTTATCTGGCAGTTCGGTTTAATGACCTTTCTGTAGTTAATGGCTTTCCTGAAATCACTGGAGAGCTTGGTGACCTTCAAACTCTATTACAGTGGCATGAACAAGATCCTGCAGACGATTTTGAAATGAATAGAAATAATGTGGTTTACACCTGGCAAAACAATAGAAATCCTTTTATAGATTATCCAGAATTGGTTGATTACATTTGGGGAGATAAGCAGGGAGAAGTTTGGAACCAATCGCTTTCTATAAACCAAAATGATTTTCAAGAAATCTCTATCTATCCGAATCCTGCTTCGGGTTATATTAAATTTAAAGGAATAGCTTCCAGTGCATTGGTTGAATTTTATACGATGACTGGAAAGAAAGTTTTAGAGACTACAATTCAAAATGGAAATTCATTGCCCTTAGATTTAAACTCCGGAGTTTATCTCGTTAAAATTATAAGTGATACTAAAGCAGCCACCAAAAAACTTATTCTCAACCAATAGGTTATTCTTAATTATTATTCAAAAGCCGTTCACACTTGAATGGCTTTTTTAATTTTGCCAAAACTTCAAAATGAAAGCAACATACTTCAAACATACCTTAGAATTTAAACGTCCGAGTGGAACATCACGAGGAATTTTAAAAACAAAAGAATCCTGGTTTATAAAATTAGAAAACGAAGACAAATTTGGAATAGGAGAATGTGGTTTGTTGAAAGGTTTAAGTATAGATAGTATAGAAGACTACGAAAACACCTTAAAATGGACCTGCGAAAATATACATCTTGGTCTTGATATCCTTTATCCAAAATTGAAAGACTTTCCATCTATTCAATTTGGATTGGAAATGGCTTTTCAATCCTTTGTTTCAGCAAACCCTTATGTGTTATTTCCTTCAGCATTTACCGACGGAAAACAAGGGATGGTCATTAATGGGTTGATTTGGATGGGGGAGAAGTCCTTTATGAAAAGTCAAATTCAGGATAAAATTGAACAAGGTTTTAGTTGTATTAAGCTTAAAATAGGTGCTATCGATTTTGAATCTGAGTTGGAGTTGCTGAAGTACATTCGGAGTGAATTTTCAGCTTCAGATATTGAACTTAGAGTTGATGCTAATGGAGCATTTGCTCCAGAAAATGCCCTAGATAAACTGAAACGCCTGAGTAAATTCGACTTACATAGCATAGAACAGCCTATTGCTCAGGGCCAGTGGGATAAAATGGCTCAACTTTGTGAGGAAACACCTTTGCCTATTGCTCTAGATGAAGAATTAATAGGTCTAACTGATGTAACAAAAAAGGAGAAAGCATTACTAACTATAAAGCCGCAGTATATTATTTTGAAGCCTAGTTTGATAGGAGGTTTCCAAGGCTCTAAAGAATGGATTGAGTTGGCAAATAAAAACCAAATAAATTGGTGGATGACAAGTGCGCTTGAAAGCAATATTGGATTAAATGCCATAGCTCAATTTACTTTTGTACAAGATAATAATATGCCTCAGGGCCTAGGAACTGGTGGGCTTTATACCAATAATGTTGAAAGCCCGCTAAGTATAGAAGGTGAAAAAATCATGTATAAGCCAGACACAAAATGGGAAAACAAATTCAATTTATGAAAGATTATATTGCATTAGCAGCAAAAAGTGAGCATGAATGGTGGCGGTATTTAGTCGGAGCATTTTTGATTTTTGTCATTTGGCAAATAGGTTCCATACCTTTTGTTGCCGCAGTGGTTTATAAATTATCTATAGAAGGCAAAGGCTTTACCGGGATAAGTGATTACAGTGTTTTGATGGGAACATTAGATTCCAACCTTACCTTTTTCTTGATGTTGCTGTCCTTTGCTATTGGCTTTTTTGGAGTTTGGCTCATTGTAAGATTTTTCCATAATCAGAAATTTAAAGATTTACTCACTACACGAGCAAAATTTGATTGGAAGCGAGTATTCTTTGGCTTTAGTATCGTTGGACTGTTCATAGCAGCGATGACTCTTTTGGACTATAAATTGAATCCAGGTGACTACTTATGGAATCTAAAATGGGATCAATTTCTAATTTTAGCGGCCATAGGAATTATTATGGTTCCAATTCAAACCACCTTCGAAGAACTTTACTTTAGAGGTTATTTTATGCAGGGTTTGGGTATTATTTTTAAAAATCGATGGTTACCGCTACTTGTGACTTCAGTTGGCTTTGGACTTCTTCATTTGGGAAATCCTGAAGTAGATAAAATGGGCTATATCATTATGGTAAGTTATATAGGAACTGGATTTTTACTTGGTATTATGGCGCTCATGGACGAAGGTCTGGAGCTTTCTATAGGTTTCCATGCGGGAAATAACCTGATTACAGCTTTACTCGTTACAGCAGACTGGACTGCGTTCCAAACCGAATCTATATTGATTTATACAGAAGAGCCTGCTGTTGGCTTCGATATTTTGATTCCCGTTCTGATAATTTATCCAATTTATTTATTGGTGATGGCGAAAATGTTTAAGTGGAAAAACTGGAAATCTAAGCTGTTTGGGAGAGTAGAACTCCCAGAAACAGTCTCATAATAATAATTTAACATTTAAATATGGATTATTATTTTAATAATATCTAGTATTGATAAGGTTAAATAAAGACTTATGATAGATCATCCACACGATATTCATCCTCTCTTTAAAATTAATGGGAATCATTTCAATAGAAATGATTTACGATCTGTAGCCTATAGTTATGTCAAAGAAGGTGAGGCATTTGAAGAAAAAATAGGAAATTTTTTATTGGATTGGCTTAATGATGATTATGACACCATAAAAGTGAGAACATCGGGCTCTACCGGAGATCCAAAGACTTATTTTTTAGATAAGCAAAAAATGGTTAACAGCGCTTTGGCTACGGGTAAGTTTTTTAAAGTGACAGAAGGAACAACCGCTTTATTATGCTTACCTGCAGATTATATCGGGGGGAGAATGATGCTGGTGAGAGCTATGATTTTGGGTTGGGATCTGGATATTATTGAACCAAAATCTAATCCACTTGATGATCTTTTTAAAACCTATGATTTCTGTGCAATGACTCCTTTTCAAATGGATAATTCACTTGGAAGATTGCATTTAGTTAAAAAGTTAATCGTTGGAGGTGGTACTGTTACAGAAAATTTAATCGGATTAATACAAGGGATTCCTACCAAAGTCTTTGAAGTCTACGGCATGACAGAAACAATATCTCATATTGCTGCCAGAAAATTAAACCCAAAAACAGATAACAAAGAAAAGCGACCATTTAAAGCTTTACCCAATGTGAGTGTGTCTCAAAACATGGAAAATTGTTTGGTGATAAAAGCCCCAAAAATTTTGGATAATGAGCTCGTTACCAATGATATCGTTGAGGTTCTGACCTACAAGAAATTCTTTTGGAAAGGAAGGTTAGACAATATTATTAATACGGGCGGCATAAAGATTTTTCCAGAAACCGTTGAAAAAAAGCTGCAAAAACTTATAACTCATAGGTTCTACATTGCTGGATTACCTCATGATTCACTTGGAGAGCAAGTCGTTCTATTCATCGAAGCTCCAGAAAACGAAACTTTTTTAAGTGATCTCAAACATGCTATTAGCCAATTAGAATCCCTTGGGAAATATGAAAAGCCTAAGCACATTTATTTTGTAGATAAGTTTGAGGAAACCGATTCTGGTAAAATTCATCGTAAGAAGACCCTTTCAAAATTGATGAGTTAATTTCATTTACTCGTTTGCCTTTTCAATGTCGATGTAATATCCGTATTTGTTGATGGCCAATTCATCCATGTCATTTAATTCTACATCAATCAATTTCCATTGATTGCTAACTAAACTTCTCATAATCAATTTTTCGGTTGAGTTTTGAAAATCAATAGGCATTTCAAAGTTTTCGACATCGGTCTTCCACCTCATGTATAATTCATTGTTGCTATTAAATCTCAGTTGTAATTTTGGAATTGCTGTATAGTTAAGATATTGATCGAAAATAGGTTCGAGATTCAATCTAGTGTTTTGGTTATAAAACGTAATTACATCATCTGCATGAATGGTTTGATACTTAAATTTTTCATGAAATTCTTTTAGGAGTTTCCACCATTTGGCATCATCATTTATGACACTTCTGAGTGTATTTAGCATATTGGCACCTTTGTAATACATGTCACCAGAACCCTCATGATTTACACCATATTCACCAATAATTGGCCTGTCGTTTGAAATTATTTTTCTTAAACCATACAAATAAGTGATGGCGTCTTTTTTTCCGAATTCACATTCAACGTATACAGATTCTGCGTAAGCCGTAAAACTTTCATGAATCCACATGTCTGCGATATCTGCCGCCGAAACTGAATTTCCAAACCACTCGTGAGCAGATTCATGAATAATTATAAAATCCCATTTTAGACCAATTCCTGTACTTGACATATCATTGCCCAGATATCCATTGAGATAGTTATTGCCATAGGCCACTGCACTTTGATGTTCCATTCCTAAGTAAGGCGTTTCTACGAGTTTAAAACCGTCTTCTTGAAAAGGATAGTCTCCAAATTTGTCATAGAAACAATCCATCATCGGCTTGACCTGTTGAAATTGGTTTTTTGCCTTTTCTAGGTTCTCTTTAAGCACATAATAATCTAGAGTTAACTCCTTATAGCGATCTTCAAAATGAGCGTAATCTGCCACATTTAAAGTGATGTTGTAATTGTTGATGGGCTGACTAACTCTCCAGTGCCATTTGGTATAACCATCATCCAGAGGTATTTCTTCTACGAGTCTCCCATTAGATACATTCATCAACCCCTTAGGAACACTCACTTTGATATCAACTTGGCTGGGTTCATCGCTTTGGTGATCTTTGTTTGGAAACCATAAACTCGCACCTGTACCCTGGACAGCAACAGCGATAAATGGTTTACCATTGCGATCTTCAGAAAACACAAAACCACCATCCCAGGGCGCATTATTTGCAACTACTGGATAACCTGAATAGAAAAATCTCAAGCTTTCGGTCTTACCGACTTTCAAAGG
>CAZOAD010000002.1:0-20974 GCA_964577705.1 uncultured Mesohalobacter sp. | reverse complement strand
CTTTAAATTCAATTTCATTAAACCCGCTTAAGTATTTCTTTTCAGGATTTAATTTGATGTCTAAATGATAAGACAGTACATCGAAGCTTTTGCGTTCAGGCCGTAAACTACCACGAAGTGTATCTGCTCTGCTAAAGTTGTTATCATTTCCAGATAATAATTGAGACTGCATGCTAAATGAAAAGCAGAAGATGAAAAGTAAAATGTATATTCGTTTCATATATAATGGTAACTATTTAGATCACTAAAACTATGAAAAAAGTTGTTTTCTTATTGCTTTCTATCGCTTTTCTTTCCTGTGGAAAAGATAGTAATCTTATAGATGGAAAAGTTTCAAATGAAAATGGGGATCCTGTTGAAAATGTTCTCGTTCAAGTCATGGGTACAGATTTAAACTCCAGAACTGATGAAAAGGGTGAGTTTAGGATTAATACCAAAAATAGGGGCGAAGAACTCATTTTTACACATCCAGAGTTTGAAATGGGTAGAATTGAGCTGAAAGAAAAATCAGAAATTTCAGTTCAGCTTACAAGAAAGAAAAACCCAGTGCCAAAGAAATAAATCTATTTTTTCCTGAAGCCCCTTTAAAGGCATCGGTGAAGCCAAAATTATAACGGGCATCTATGCGTAAACTGGAACCCAGACTCAAACCTATTCCTGCAGCACCTGAAATATCCAGTTGTTCAGATTCTAAGGGATCAGTATCATTTAAGAGGTAACTGAATTGAGGACCAAACTGAAGGTTGAATATCCTCAAAAAATGCAATTTTGCCAATACAGGAACCAAAAGATAATCAGTCTCTATATCTACTCCGTCGAATTCTCCTCCCTGTTGAGAAAACAGAGCTTCTACCTGCAAACCAAAAGTATTGAACCTTGCCCCGGCAAAGGCACCCCCCGTAAATCCTAAACGACCTTCGGATCCCATGCTAGAAAGCGATGCGTAATTAGCCCCAGCTTTGATCCCAAAATCTAAACTTTGAGCATTTACCTTTGGAACACAGAGTCCAAGCATTAAAATTAAAACACCACTTACAATAGATTTCATGATTGTCAATTTAATAGAGAACGATAATGATTTTATTTTAGTTTATAAGGACTGATAAAATGGAGTCCAGCTCCTCTAAGCTTAAATTGATTTCAATGATTCTTCCATTTTTATCTACCAAATAGTACTGAGGTAATTCCACAATACCCATTTCTGAAGCCATTTCTCCAGTAAACCCATTTTCTACTCTTAAGGATTTCCAAGGAACAGACTCTTCAGAAACAGAGGTGATCCAGTCTTTTCGATTCGTATCTAATGAAATTCCTATAATTTCAAATCCTTTGAAATTATACTTCTTATAAAGTGCTAGCAATTCTCCTTGTTGAGATTTGCACTTTTCGCACCAACTGTTCCAAAATTGTATGAGGTTATATGTTGAAAAATTCGATTTCAAGTCTTCGGTCTCGCCTGTTATGGATAGCAATTGGTAAGGAGGGATTTCACTACCAACCTGAAATTTTCTTCGCTTTTGTTGGTACTTTTCAAGAATAGCCACATCTTGAGAATTCAATTCATTTACATCTAATTTTGAGATGAGACTTCTTATGTCATTGTAAAGCAGGTCTTGATTCATACTGAACTGATACAATACCTTACCCAGATAATCATGGTTGGGATAAGCTTTAATCAAACTATCCATTTTTTGCAGTAGCAGGTCACGATTTTTTTTTGATTTTTGAGTTTCACTTATAAATTTTTGAATCTCAGATTTTAGACGTTGGGTTTCACCACCACTTAGCTGTTTAACTGAGTATTCATTAAAAGTTTCGTTTTCAAGCTGGATTTTATCCACTACGATATCAAATACCAACGTATCATTTTCCAGATAAAATACATTGGAAGAAGTAATTGAGTCAAATTCAAATTGAAATGCCTTTGGTGAACTTACTTCTCCTTCAAATTTAAAAGTGTTGTTTTTGACTTTAATACTATCGAATATTGTATCGTATCGGATTTTTATAAACTCTCCGAAATCACCATTGATGGTTCCTTTTAAAACATAATTCTGTTTGGTAGATTTTTTTTTCATAGGTTCCATACAGGAAATTAAAACCAAACCAACTAAGAGTAAAATTAATTTTTTCATAGTTCAAAATTAAGGCAAAATAAAAGGGCGATGAAATTTCATCGCCCTTTTAGAAGAGTATTATTTATTTTTTTTAATTGAAATCGTTAATGCGTTCGCTTAAGTCGTATACAGTGGCATCTGGCAAAACTTTTTCAATAATGCTGCTTCCAGCCGCACTTCTGTATCCGCCAGCACAATGAACCAAAATAGGTTTATCTGTTGCAATCTTTTTTGCAGATTCTCTTAGCTCATTTAAAGGGTGATTTTTGGCGGAATCAAATTTTTGTGATTCTTCAAACTCGCTTACATTTCTAATGTCTATGATGGTGTAGCGATCTGGATGCTCTTTAAAATCTGAGTAGTCTAAATCATCTGAAGATTCAAACTGAGCTTGACCCAGAGTCAATATTGCTTTTATTTGAGATTCGTAACCAATTTTTGCAATTCTAGAAACAATCTCATCATAATCTGAAATTGAATCTAAAACTAAATAAAATTCTTCTTTAGGCTGAATAATAGCACCTATCCAGGTTTCTATCTTATCATTTTCAGATCTAGCCATAATATTAATACTTCCTGCAATATGATTGGCTTTGAAGGCCGCTTGAGCTCTTGTATCTATAATTGGAGCGTCAGCTTCGAAAGATTCAACATTCAAATGGACAGGAAATCCAGATATTGAAGATTTATAATTAGCAGCACCTGTTTTATTGATGTCGACATCATGACCAAAATAAGAGGGGATAAAAGGTTGTCCTTCCAAAATTTCTTTCAAAAATTCTTCTTCGGTTTGTTCTTGGAATGCCCAATTCCCAACTCTCTCATTTCCTAAGGTACTTGTGGTATCTGAACTCATGTTTTTCCCGCATAAACTTCCTGCACCGTGAGCTGGATACACCCACACATGATCCGATAAATGATTGTACTTGGTCGTCATTGTTTTGTACATGGCTTGAGCAAGCTCTTTACGCTTGGCTGTCATATTTCCAGCTTTTTCTCTTAAGTCTGGGCGCCCAACATCTCCAATAAATAAAGTATCGCCAGTAAAAATAGCTTCCTTGGTTGTTGCATCATCTACAGCGTGAATGGTAATTCCATCTGGAGAGTGACCTGGAGTATGAATACATTTGAAAGTTATGTCTTCCATTTTCAATTCATCACCTTCATCAAAAGCCTTGTGTGGATAATCCGCTCCAACTAGCTTACTTACATATATGATTGCTCCGGTTTCTTTGTGAATTTGTAAATGGCTACTTACAAAATCAGCGTGTGGATGCGTTTCAAAGACAGCTACGATTTTTGCTTTGTTCTCCTCAGCAAATTCATAATAAGGCTGTGGGTCTCTTGCCGGATCAACAACCGCCATTTTTCCATTGCTCACAATAGCGTAAGATAGGTGAGATAAAGGTTTGTCGTTATATTGTTTAATTGTCATAATTAGATTTTTAAAAGATTATTGATTCATTTTACCAGTCGCACAACTTATGTAGGATTTAGCTTTATTCATATATGAATTGGCATCACCAACTATAGGATATCCAAGTTGCTTCAACTTGTTTTGGACAAGCGTAAGCGTAAGTTCATCCTCATAAGTAAATGAAACAGTAGAAACTTCAGCTTCAATTTCTACATTAGAAACTTTTTCTAAGGCATTCAGGTGTTTTGAAATGGTATTGGCGCAGCCTCCACATTTCAAATTTTGAACTATTATTTGTGTTTGCATTTCATTAATTTTTAACATCAACCCATAAATTGGTTTTAATCAAATTCAGCAAGAAGTAATAATCAGATTAAAACAAATCTATAGGTTTCAAATTTGACACAAATTAATAGAATTTAAAGGATTATTACAGTAACAAAAGTTACGCTTTAGTCGATGTCAATCAATTTGATAGAGTTTCTGTTCAATTTGATACGGTTTGTTTTTTCCAATTGTTTCAAAAGCCTTGAAACTACCACACGGCTTGTGTGCAAATCGAATGCTATATCCTGGTGTGTCACCTTTATTTCAGAATCGTGATAATGCTTGGATTTGTTTCTTAGATATTCCAGCAAACGTTCATCCATTTTCTTAAAGGCAATTGTATCAATAGTGGATACCATCTCCATTAAACGCTCGTGGTAGCTGTCAAATATAAAATTCCTCCAAGATTTGTACTTTCCTAGCCATTCCTCCATTTTCTCTATAGGAATCATTAATAATCTAGATTCTGTCTCAGCGATAGCTCTTATTTCGCTCACTGCTGAGCCAGTGCAACAGGATAAAGTCATAGCGCAAGTTTCGCCTTTTTCTAAATAATAAAGCATGAGTTCAAAGCCATCTTCATCTTCCCTCATTACTTTAATGACACCATCTATAAGTAGAGGCATTGCAGATAGATATTGACCAGTCCTTATTAATTCGTCTCCTGCATTTACAGTTTTAATTATTGCTATATCGTTGATTTCTTGAAGTAATTCCTCTTCAAAAATATGTCCATAGTTTCTTTTAATTTCTTCCAGCATAATCTTAATTGTATTTTTGCATAAAGATAAAAAACTGAACTTCTAATGGGATGACGAATTTTAAAATATTTAAACCTTACGGTATGTTGAGCCAGTTTGTAAATAATCAAAGTCGAAGAAAGAATAAAAGACTTCTGGGTGAGCTTGGTGATTTTCCTGAAGGCATCATGTCTGTAGGTCGGCTGGATCAGGATTCTGAGGGTTTACTTTTCTTAACAACCGATGGTAAATTCAGTCATCAAATCACTTCTACTGGAATTGAAAAAGAATACTGGGCGCAGGTTGATGGGAAGGCTACAAAAGAACATGTGGATCAGCTTTCAAAAGGAATAGAAATAAGCATTTATGGAAAACCTTATCGAACAAAGCCTTGCGCAGTTCGATTAATAACGCCGCCTGAGAACTTACCAAAGCGTGCTAAAGACATCAGGAACGAAAAGAATCATGGTAAGACTTCATGGTTATCTGTTACGCTAACTGAAGGGAAATTCCGCCAGGTTCGTAAAATGACAGCAAAAGTGGGTTTGCCAACTTTGAGGTTGGTTCGTTATAGAATAGGAGAGGAGACGATTGAAGGCATGCATGCAGAAGAAGTGAGGTTGTTAAATATGAAATAAATATCCATAAAGCTAGCCTGAAATGTATTTATGCTATAATATGTGCAGACCTTACAGTCCCCAAAGCTTTGGGGACTGTGAGGCCTTAAATGAAGTCAGAGGCCATTTAATTGTTTATGAACTCATCAAATTGATTTAAGAAAGTCACCACCAAACCACAAAGCACTTGTGAGTTTCCCCCTTTTTATTTCTTCGAAAAAGCATGACCGATTGTTTTTTCTCCATAAATTCTTGAAGGTGAAGCAAAATTTTTGAGTATGGAAGCCAATGGGTGTGTAGTGTTTCATCCGTAAACCAATTGATCTTCTTTGGAATGAAGAAGGTATGATGTTTCCATTTCTTGTTTAGAAACTCCTCAAGTGAATAAAAATATCCGGCAACAGCTTCCAGATTGGTAGTGAAAAATCGAGTATGACAAGATTCTGGGAGAAATAGAATCGCTTTAAAAGCAACTTGTTGTTTTACTTTCCATGGGTTTATATGAAGTTCCTCAAATAGACTTTCTGCTTTAGGATGGTAAAGCAGAGGAAATTGTTGAGACCTTAATTTTTCAATTTTATCGATAAATCGATCTTGTCGGTTGGGTCCTATCCAGCAATGGTCTGGATCCTGGTGGAGACTATCATCATACAAATATATTTTATTTACCAATTCCACGTGAATCGTTTCCTCTTTTAGGGTATCCCAACACATAAAATCAAATTCTCCGATGGTGGTTTTTTCATCAATGACCTGAAGGCTATGCTTAACTTTCTCATAGCGATTGGTATGCTCAAGATAATATCTAAAAAAAATTTCAGCGCGTTTGCCTAAAAAGTTGAAGGCCCTGGCTTCATTATATGGAAAATTATCCAGGTTATGAATTCCGCTAACCGAATAAAACTCAAACGCAGTAATTTTGGAATCAGGAAGCTGATCTATCATTAGCTTGGTATTCAAAAACCCTTGATATTGCTTTAAAACCTGAAAGTCAGTATCTTTAGTCTGCAAGTTCTAAGGCAATTTGAATCATTTGTTTGAACGTGGTTTCTCGTTCTTCAGCAGATGTGACTTCACCAGTGATCAATGAATCTGATATGGTAAGAATGGCTAAGGCATTTACGTGATGTTTAGCAGCTATGGAATATAAGCCAGCAGCTTCCATTTCTACACATAAGACGTTATATGCAGCCCACATTTGATGGTCCAAAGGATCATCTGTATAAAATAAATCTGAAGACAGTACGTTCCCGGCTTTAAACGAAATATTTAAGTCTCTGGCGGTTTTAATAGCTTTATCAAACAATTTAAAACTTGCCGTAGGTGCAAAATCTCCACCATTAAACCTATTTCTGTTTAATGATGAATTAGTAGAAGCAGCCATAGCTATGACAACATCTCTCATCTCTACTTCTTTTTGGATGGCACCAGCGCTCCCTACTCGTATTAAGTTCTTCACCCCAAACTCTGCAATCAGTTCATGGGTATAAATGCTGATTGAAGGAATTCCCATTCCAGTACCCTGAACGGATATTGGTTGTCCTTTATAGGTGCCAGTGTAACCAAGCATTCCACGAACTTCGTTGTAACATCTTGGATTCTCAAGAAAAGTTTCTGCAATCCATTTGGCTCTTAGTGGATCACCAGGTAAAAGTATAGTTTCGGCGATATCGCCTTTTTTAGCGTCGATATGTACACTCATTTTTGTAAGGTTTAGTAAGTTGAGTTAGATGATTTTCCTTCTACTATAGCAATTCCAGCAGAAGCGCCAATTCTAGTCACTCCAAGATCGATATAGTGTTGAGCAGTTGTTGCGTCTCTTATGCCTCCAGAAGCTTTGATTTGGACCTGTTTAGAAATATTAGCTTTCATAATCCTAACAGCATCTAAAGTCGCCCCATGGCTTCCAAACCCAGTTGAAGTTTTAACAAAATCAGCTCCGGCTGTGTCAGCAATTTGGCAGACTTTGGCAATTTCTTCATCGGTAAGATTGCAGATTTCAAGGATAACTTTTAAGGTATGATGGCCAATAGCATTTTTGACAGTTGAGATGTCAGCTTTTACATAGTCGTAATCTTTAGCTTTTAGTTTTCCCTGATGGATCACCATATCTATTTCTGAAGCCCCATCTGCTATAGCTTGCCGGGCTTCCTCCACTTTAGCTTTGGTTGAACACGCTCCAAGCGGGAAGCCAATGACAGTACAAACCTTAACCTCAGAATCTTTAAGTATTTCTGCAGCAGACTCAACATAACTGGAGTTGATGCACACCGTCGCAAATTTGTAGGCGATAGCTTCCTCACACAAGTTATGTATTTGTTTTAAAGTCGCATCTGCCGCCAATAAAGTATGATCTATATAAGAATTCATAGGAGTTTGAATGATTTTTGAGTAAAGATAAAAGTTTGAAATGGATATGAAGAAGAATAGCCAAAATATATCAATGCCAGGGGTTTGCATTATTGAGAATAAGTTGTACTTTTGCAGGCATTAAAATAAAACACATATTTATGAATCATTATGAAACTGTTTTCATCTTGAATCCCGTTTTATCTGAAGACCAGATAAAGGAAACAGTAAAGAAATACGAAGATTTTCTTGTTTCGAAAGGTGCAGAGATGGTAAACAAAGAAGATTGGGGGCTAAAGAAATTGGCTTACCCAATCCAGCACAAGAAGAGTGGTTTCTACCACTTGTTTGAGTACAAAGTAGATGGAACTACCATCGAGCCTCTAGAAGTTATGTTTAGAAGAGATGAACGTATGATGCGTTATTTAACAGTTAGACTGGACAAACACGCTATCGAATGGGCCAAAGAAAGAGTTAAACGAATTAAAACCGGCGCGTAATTATGGCAACTATTGAAGAACAATCGAAAGGAAAGAACGACGGGGAGATTAGATATCTGACTCCGTTAGATATAGAAACCAAAACCAAAAAGCGTTTTGACCGTTTTAGAAGAGCTGGTATTAAGTATATCGATTATAAAAATGCAGACTTCTTAATGGAATTTGTGAATGAACAGGGTAAAATTTTACCAAGACGTTTAACCGGTACTTCTTTAAAATACCAAAGAAAGGTATCTCAAGCGATCAAGCGTTCGCGTCATTTAGCTTTGATGCCATACGTAGGTGATTTATTAAAATAAAAAGGCAAAAAAATGGAAATTATACTAAAGAAAGACGTTGATAATCTTGGATTTGCCGATGACCTTGTATCTGTGAAAAATGGATATGGTCGTAACTTTTTAATACCTCAGGGACTTGCTGTTTTAGCAACTCCTTCAGCAAAGAAAGTTTTGGCAGAAAATCTAAAGCAACGTGCTTATAAAGAAAAGAAAATTGTTGATGAAGCTAAAACTTTAGCTGAAAAAGCAAAAGATCTTGATATTAAGATACCATCCAAGTCGGGAGCTGGTGATAAACTTTTTGGAAGTATCACAGCTGGTAATCTTGCAGATATTTTAGCAAAGCACGAGGTAGATATCGACAAAAAATACATTACAATCCTTGGTGGAAACATCAAACGATTAGGTCAGTATGACGCAAAATTAAGATTTCACAGAGATGTCATCTTAGACTTTACATTTGAAGTCGTTGCAGAAAACTAAATTATGATCTAATTATCAAATTTATAATACGAAAGCTGGCCGTTTATGGCCAGCTTTCTTTTTTTAAACTAGTCAACAACACAAACACATGATGAGACACAATTATTTTTTAATTCTTTTATTAGTTATTGGATTCACAGCTTCAGCACAGGTTACAACCTCTAGCATGTCTGGTATTGTGAAAGATGGAGATGGTATCACCTTACCAGGAGCAAATGTGGTTGCAACCCACACACCAACAGGTTCTGTTTATGGGGCGATGACCAATATGGACGGAAGATTTAGATTAAACAACATGAGGATTGGTGGACCCTATACCGTTAGTATTTCCTATGTAGGTTTTGAAACTAAATCAATAGAAAATATAAACCTTGACCTTGGTGAAACTTACAACATTGACGTGACACTCGTGACGACTTCCAATGCATTGGATGAAGTTTTAATTACGGTTTCAGATAATCCAACCTTTTCGAGTGAACGTACTGGTGCTGCAACTCAAATTACAAGTAAAGACCTTAAGCGTTTACCAACGATATCCAGATCGGCTCAGGATTTCACCAGATTGGAACCGACTGCCAGCGGAAATTCTTTTGGAGGCAGAAATGATCAGTTCAACAACTTTAGTTTAGACGGGGCTGTCTTTAACAACCCTTTCGGTTTGGATTCACCAACTCCAGGAGGGCAAACAGGTGCTCAGCCTATCTCTTTGGACGCCATTGAGCAAATTAAAGTGACTACAGCACCTTACGATGTGACGTTGTCTGGTTTTACAGGAGCTTCCGTAAATGCAGTAACTAAAAGTGGCGATAATACACTGAATGCAACGGCTTATTCTTTTTTTAGAAATGAGGATCTGACAGGTGGGAAAATTGAAGGTCAGGATGTTCCAAGAAATGATCTGGAACAAATTCAATATGGAGTGAGTGTAGGTGGTCCCATCATTGAGAATAAACTCTTCTTTTTCGCCAATTTTGAAAAAGACGACCGTACAGATTTGGGTGCACCTTTCGCCCCCAATCGGGGAACTGGTGCCATCAATGAATCGAGGGTTCTTGCTTCTGATATGATTGCTGTTTCCAATGCGCTTTCAGATTTAGGATACGATACAGGTCGCTTCGAAAACTTCAATTATAATTCAGAATCTACGAAAGGAATCTTGAAATTGGATTGGAATATCAATCAAAACCATAAGGCTGCCTTGATTTATAACTTCTTAAGAGCTTCAAAAGATAATCCAGCCAATAGAACTGCATTAGGATTTAGAGGGCCTAGTCCTTCTGTGATTCAATTTGAAAACTCTGGTTATGAAATTAATAATAATTTGAATTCTGTCCAGTTTGAGTTGAACTCTACCTTTGGAAGCAAGTATTCCAATAAATTACAGATGGGTTATACTTATTTTGATGATTTTAGAAACCCCTTTTCTAGTCCGGCGCCTCCTATCACCATTCAGGATGGTAGTGGATCCAACTATATCATCGCCGGGCACGAGCCGTTTTCTATCAATAACGAACTGCAGCAAAAGGTGTTTCAAGTCACCAACAACTTCAACATTTTTGTAGGGGATCACTCGGTAACCATTGGTGCTTCCTTTGAGCGTTTCGAATTTGACAATTCGTTCAATCTAGGTGGTTACGATAATTTTGGAATTGAAAATGAATATTATGGTACTTTCCAGGATGGAGAATATGAATCAGTTGATGAATTTTTAGCGGATGCTAATGCTGGAGATCAAAGCGTTATTGCAAGAAACCTGGCTTTCGCTCAAAATGTATTTGAAAACCGAAATGCCGCTGGTGTTGGGAATGATGGAGGCTGGAGATTGTCTGAGACCAATGTAGGTCAAGTGTCAGTTTATGCTCAGGACGAATGGAGTATGACCGATAACTTTAAGCTTACCTACGGTTTAAGATTAGATAAACCCTTATACTTCGATACCGATGAAAAGATTCAGGAATTTATCGATATCGATAATGGAGCGAGTGTAGATCCAACAACGGTTTATTTTGATCCTGAAACCGGAGCAGAAACAAGGTTGAACTCAACGCAATTACCTACTGATGAAATCTTGATTTCTCCGAGACTAGGTTTCAACTGGGATGTGCGTAATGACAAAACTCTTCAAATTAGAGGGGGTACAGGAGTCTTCACTGGAAGATTACCTTTCGTTTGGATAGGAAACCAGGTAAGTGGTGCAGATCAGGGCTTTTTCCAAATTGTAGATCCGGACTTCAAATTCCCACAGGTATGGAGATCTAATTTAGGTTTGGATTACAAATTTGAAAATGGAATCATCGCTTCCACCGATATTTCCTATACTGAAGATATCAATGCAGCTCAGGTACAGAACTGGGGCTTGAAAGAGCCCTCGCAAACGCTTGCTGGAGTGGATAACAGAGCTGTTTATGCTGCATCAGATATTGGGGAAAATCCCGCTTATGTGTTTACCAATTCGAATAAAGGTAGAATTTTCAACGCTGTTGGTACTTTGAAGAAATCCTTCGACAACGGTCTTTATATCAGTACGTCATATAGTTATTTAAATGCTAAAGACGTTAACTCTATTGAAGCAGAAATCACAGGTGATGCTTTTACCTTCAATCCTACAGTAGGCAATGCAAACCAGGATGTTCTAGGCTTCTCAAAATATGGAGATACCCACAGATTTATTGCTGTGATCTCTAAAGCCTTTCAGTATGGTTCCAAAAACCAATGGGAAACCACTCTTTCAAGTTTTATAGAATACGCTCAAGGAGGACGTTATAACTTTACATATGGGGGAGATATCAATAATGATGGTTCTGGAATTAACGACCTTATTTATATCCCAACCGAACAAGAATTGCTTCAGATGCAATTTACAGGACCAGGTCAGGCTGACGCATTCAACGCCTTTATCGAAAACAACGACTATATGAAAGACAATAGAGGTAGTTATTTTGAACGTTACGGTGCTTTAGCTCCTTGGAGAAGTACAGTAGATTTAAGATTGCTTCAAGACTATAATTTCAAGGTGGCCAATAACAGAACCAATACGCTTCAATTGAGTGTAGACATACTTAATTTTGGAAATCTTTTAAACTCTGATTGGGGAATCGTTCAGGAACCGATTAATCAACAGCCAATTGGTGTTTCTATTGATGAGCAGACTAGCCAACCTGTTTATACCTTCAATGAAAACAGAACCAATTCATTTGCAGTAAATACCAGCTTAATTTCGCGTTGGAGGATGCAAGTAGGCTTGAGGTATATTTTTTAGTAACTCCTTAATTATTATCAATTCAAGATCGGTAGACCTTCTACCGATCTTTTTTTATTTTTGCACCTATGAAATACGAAAGACTTACACAGGAACAGCTTAAAGAAATGCACAAAGAATTTATCAATTTTTTGGCCAGTCAATCTATTACTAAAGAAGAGTGGGAAGACATAAAAGTTAATAAACCTAAAGTCGCAGAAGACGAACTCGACGTTTTTAGTGATCTTGTTTGGGAAGGAGTGCTTAATAAGGTAAACTACCTCGAGCATTTCTCTCCACAACAGCTATTTTTATTTGAATTTACAGATCAATTTATCAATTTGATAGGGATCAAAATCGAAAATGAAGCTGTTGATATAAATACCAAACAAGGTTTTCAGTGGCTTAGAGATAATCTGTTGAATGATGATGTCCAAATTTATACCTCTACCAAGGCTTTAAGTGATGATAGAAATAAAGATATTTTTGCATTGATTAAGCAGGGTGCACACATCACCAAAGGCAAACTTTATCAGTATTTTAATGCGATGGTAGAAAAGTAAATTTATTTTAGCATTTTATAATTTATCAATTCAAACATGGCAAGTAAGGCGTCAATACCTAAAGGAACCAGAGATTTTTCACCAGTAGAAGTCGGTAAACGACAGTATATCATATCCACTATTCAGGAGCATTTCAAAAGCTTCGGGTTTCAACCTATAGAAACTCCTACCTTCGAAAATTCAGACACCTTGCTTGGCAAGTATGGGGATGAAGGCGATCGTTTGATTTTTAAAATTTTAAATTCAGGTGATTATTTAAAGAAAGCTGATAAAGATAGTTATGAGGCAAAAGACAGTATCAAGTTAGCGGCTTCCATATCCGAAAAGGCTTTAAAGTACGACCTTACCGTTCCTTTTGCCAGGTACGTGGTACAGCATCAAAATGAAATTGATTTTCCTTTTAAACGGTATCAAATTCAGAATGTGTACAGGGCAGATCGGCCTCAAAAAGGGAGATTTAGAGAGTTTATGCAGTGTGATGCCGATGTGATAGGCAGCGATAGTCTGTGGCAGGAAGTTGAGTTTATTCAGCTGTATGACGCTGTATTTACCAGCCTCAATCTGCAGGGGGTAACCGTCAAACTCAACAACCGAAAAATACTATCTGGTTTTGCCGAGGTCATTGGTGAAGAAGATAAACTTATAGACTTTACGGTAGCTTTAGATAAGCTTGATAAAATAGGAGAGGAAGGCGTTAAAAAAGAGATGTTAGCCAAAGGTATTTCAGAAAAAGCCATTGAAAACATTCAGCCTATTTTTAATTTTACAGGAAGTTTTTCTGAAAAAATCACACAACTCAAGTCACTTTTGGCTGCATCAGTCATTGGACTAAAAGGAGTAGAAGAATTAGAATTTTTTCAAAAGGCTTTGGATTCACTCCCGCTGAAGACAGCACAATTAGACCTGGATGTTACGCTGGCGCGTGGGCTCAATTATTATACTGGTGCCATATTTGAAGTTTCTGCCCCAGAAGAGGTCAACATGGGCTCCATAGGAGGCGGAGGGCGTTACGATGACTTAACAGGTATTTTCGGTTTGAAAAATATGAGTGGCGTAGGCATCTCATTCGGCCTGGATAGAATATATCTTGTGTTGGAAGAATTGAATTTATTCCCACCAGAAATCAAAGAAACCACTAAGGTTCTATTTATCAATTTTGGGGAAAAAGAAGCCTTATATGCTCTGAAAGCTGTCCAACAATTGAGAACAAATTCTGTCTCTGCAGAATTGTATCCAGATGCTGCTAAGATGAAAAAGCAAATGACCTATGCCGATAAACGAAATATCCCGTACGTGGTCTTAGCAGGAGAAAGTGAAATGGAGTCAGAAGTTTACAATCTAAAAACTATGAGCACTGGTGGGCAGGAATTGCTTTCACTTTTAGATTTGGTTAAAAAATTGAATTAATCTTATAGTTTTAAGTTTAACGCTTCCTTAGGTAGTGTAAATCTGAAAATAGTTTTAAATTTAAATAAAAAACTATGAGATCTAAGGATAAGAATATTAAACCTTGGGAGGACGCAGCAAAAGCTGAAGACCAGGTACACTTAGCCGACATGCATGGCGATGGTGTTCATTTTAATAGAGAAATTCTAGCGAAAGCTAAACGCAATAAACAGCTTGCAAAAGAGAAAGCTGAAAAAGCCCAGAAAAAGAAAAACAGTAGAAAAAACCTTTGAACATCAAAGGTTTTTTTATAATCAGATGAATCGGAATTGATATAAGCTGATAAGTGTCATTTTTATAAAGTAGCCATTATGTTATATTTATTGAATAACTTATGATTTATGAAAAATATATTAGCTCTTACTGATTTTTCTCCCAATTCAATTAATGCCATAGATTACGCTCTGCATCTTTTTGAGGGAGATTTGAAAACACTCTATATACTTCACAGTAAAAGCCCAGAATCTGCATATACCACAGCCGAAATTGTCGCTGCGGGAAGCGATAGTTTGTACAATTCTCTTGTTATTGATGCCAAGCAGCAATTGGATCAGCTTATCAAGGATTTAAAAAATAAGTTTGACACAAAATCTATAACCTTTAGACCTATTATAGATTATGATATTCTCACCGATGCGGTAAATCAGGTGGTTGATAGTAAAAAGATCGATTTTGTTGTCATGGGAACTAATGGTGTGACCGATGCAAAAGAGGTCGTTTTTGGAAGCAATACCATTAATGTGATTAGGAACGTACATCATCCGATACTCACTATTCCTCATGAATTTAAGTTTAAGCCAATTCAGGATATTTTACTGCCTTTGCACGAGTACGATAATTTAGGCAGCAAATCTTTCCATGATGTAGTGGGATTTGCGAAGCAGTTTGGAACTCATATTCATGCACTACGAATCAACCCAACTGGAGAGAGCACTTCAGAGGAAGTACAGGACAACAAAGAATTGACAAGTTTATTTAAAAACTTGAATTGTGAATTTCATGTCGTAAATGATGTGCCGCTCAATTATGTTGTGGATTGCTTTCTGCAAACCCATCACATAGATTTAGTAATTCTGATGGTCAAACCAGAAGGTTTTTTTGAACGATTTTTTAAAGGCTCATCCACTACCAAAATCGCAAACGATCTAAGGGCTCCCTTACTGGTTATTTCTAACTAAAAGTATAAGGAAATACAATTTGGCATAATTGGTCACCTCAAGGCATAATGAGGAAAAATAGTGTTTTCTCATTCTTTAAAGTAAATTGCAGTTCAGTATCAAACTGGAACTAGCTTATTTTTTATTTAAAAGATGCCTAGTTTTATCCTCTTTTTTGATCCTGTTGATAATATCAAAAAGTTGTCTTTTCAAGGTTCTATATTCTTTTAATACCCCCTTCATTGTAACAATTAAACGTTTATGTTCTGATCGATAAGCCTCTTCTTCTTGTGCCTGGTCTATACCATCCACCAAAATCTGAAGTCCATTTTCATGTTCTTTTACCTCATCTATCAATTCATCATTGTGTTTTTGAGATTTATAAATGGCACTCAGTATTTCTCTATTATCAGAAAAATAGTCAAAAGCGACTAATTGAGGCGTAAATTCAGTCACTAAATCCTCCAAAAAAAGATGTTCATCTTTCATAAAATAAAGCTCAGACAGCCATTCTTGAGAGGAGAAGTGCATATTTTCAGCACTTAACTGATCAACATAATTTAAAAATTTTGGTGTAGTTTCCATGATTTTTTATTTAGTAAGAGAATTATTTGATGAATACTTTTTAAAGTTTTATTTTTTACTGAATAATTACTTTTTATCTATCCATTAAAGTATGATACTTTATTACACTTCAAACTATTTGTTAAGTCTATAGGCATGACTTACATAATACTTACCAAGTTAAGGCTCTCGTTTGTTACATTAGATGATATGTATCAGTTAGGCATTTAATTATAAAGCTGTTATATCATCACCTCTTTTACATCATTTAGCTTAGGAATGCTAGATTCCCAACTATGAATTACCTTTAGTTTCACCCTCAAGGCATCCAATCCTGAGGCTTCGCCATGGACTAGGTAAATATGTTCAGGTACGTTTTTGATGCTACTGAGCCAGTTCATGATTTCTTTTTGATCAGCATGCGCTGATAGGCTTTCGATACTCTTTACAGATGCTCTCACGGGATAATATTTTCCAAAAAACCGAATCTCATGGGCACCGTCAAGGAGTTGTCTCCCCCGAGTTCCTTCGGCCTGATAGCCAACAAGCAGCACTGTTGTTGAAGGCTCATCTATAAGTTGTTGCAAATAGGTGAGGACTCTACCACCAGTGACCATGCCACTTCCTGCAATCACGATTTTAGGACGCTTATCATCTATTACTTCCCAGGTTTCTTTGTAAGACTCTACAATTTTGAAATGATGACTCATAGCATTGTAATCTTTCATCGGTAATTTGTGCCAATCAGGAAAGAGTTTAAAGAGCTTTAAAACATTGTTTCCCATAGGACTATCAATAACTATTGGAATATTTGGGATCTTATTTTTTTGATACAATTTCCAAAGCACATACATTAAGGTTTGTAGACGCTCCACTGCAAAACTTGGTATAACGAGTGTCCCTTTATTGTTTAAAGTATCTAATACAAGTTGAGTGAGTGTCTCTTCCAGATGTTCCTTTGGATGCAATTTATTGCCATACGTACTTTCTAAGACTAAAACATCGGCCCATTCTGGTTGTTGTGGTGCATCGAGTAAATAATCATGCTGACGCCCAATATCGCCTGAAAAGACAAATCGCTTCTCAAAAATATCAAGTTCTATAAATGTTGCTCCAAGAATATGGCCATTATACTGAAACCGATAAGAAATATGATCTGAGAGTGGAACCCATTGATTTACATCTACTGCTTCAAACTGTTTGATGGTGCTTTCAGCCTCTAAAATGTCGTAAAAAGGCAAAGCAGGATTGTGTTTGGTATACTCTTCTTCATTGGCTTTTTTGGCTTCTTCTTCCTGAATTTTAGCGCTATCTTTTAAAATGATTTCTGCGATGGCTAGTGTTGGAGCTGTTCCCTTTATTTTACCCCTAAAACCCTGTTTAACCAAACGTGGCAAATAACCAACATGATCCAAATGTCCATGTGTAAGCAGCACCACGTCTATCTTCGAGGCATCAATAGGTAAATCCTCCCAGTTGAGGAGCCTTAATTCCTTTAATCCCTGAAATAATCCACAGTCAATGAGGATTTGTTGTTCTGGAGTTTCTATTAAAGTTTTTGATCCTGTTACCACTCCAGCTGCACCAAGAAAATGAAGTTTAGCAATATTTTCCATAGAATGTTCTATTCATCACAGAGTTGTGATACTTCTTTAAAAATCTTTTTTTTCCTTAATTCAGAAATTCCCAAATGGTCTAAATAAAATTTATCATTGATCAATTGCCTAAGCAAAACAACAGATCTACTTAAGAGAAATTGTTTTTCGCGTTGAGTAAGCAAGGTAGAAACTGTAATAGGATAGAGGCCTAATCGATCTATTCTATCTTTTAAACCATTATTGGAAGGATAGTCCCAGCTAACCAAGTATAAGCCGCTGCATTTTCCATACTGAAGTGCATCTTCTGTAAATCTTGTATTGGTCACGACCCAGCCAGATTCAAGTAAAACATCTTTTTTGGAAATATTATCCCAATTCTCTTTGATGTCCTGGTATCTGGAATTGATATATAATGGGACTTTTACGTTGCATTTGAAGCCTTGTTCACTATGAAATTTACATTCTATTATTGTAGTATGACCATTTTTATGAGCAATAACATCAATTTCATGAGACACACACTTTCCATTCAGAACAGTGCCTACTTCGGAGGTATAACCTGAATAATTTAATACACCGCTTATAAAATGTTCAAAGGGGAATCCAGTAGGACCTAATTCATATATGGCTTTTTTGAGTTTATATTTTGAGGCAAACGCACGCTCCTTTTTCTTCAGCATGGCGAAAGCTCGGTTGTAAATTTCTTTGGTTGAAATTCCTTGATAGAGTTCATCTCGAACTTTACCTAAAATTTGATTTACGATTTTATCGTCAGCCCCTGTTCTTTTAAGTGAAGTTCTCAATTTGCTTAAAGAAAATTTTACTTTTTCACCAGACGATTTAATAATTTCCATTTGAGGTATTTCCATGTGTTTATTATTTGTAAAACAAGTCTAATTTTTAAGAACCTGAGGGAATGACTAAAAACGGAACTTTAATATGAAAGCCAATTTGATGGATAGTATTTTTGAAAAATATATTTTCAAAAAAAGAGTGTTTGTTATTGAGCATGACTAGCATATTGATTTTGTTCTTGATTTGAAATTCATCGATAGCTTCTGTAACCTTCATAGTCTTAACTTCATGAAATAAAAAGGCGTTGCCTTTAAAGATATCTTCAAGCTTTTGCTTATTAGACTGTTGCCTGGCATTAAGTGCATAGGCATTAGAAACGTGCATGGCATTTAGTCTGGCATGATGCTGTGCTACAATTTCTTTTAACAAGGATAGCTGGGTGGCATTAAAAGTGACAGCAAGATCTGTTGGAAATAAAATTTCATGGGGATTTTCATATGAAAACTGAGAAGGAATTGCAAGGACAGGACATGCAGCCGATTTAAACACACGAACTGTTGTAGATCCAAAAAGTATTTCTTTGGCTCCTGTAGCGCCTTGGGTCCCCATTACAATAAGATCTATCTTAGTAGATTTCAAAAACTCCTTGATGAAATTGGTTACCGATTCAAACCTCGCATAGGTTTTAATTATATGTGTACTGAACTCTAATTTCGTTTTTGAAATCTTTGCTTTAAGAGTTTCTAACTCACTTTTGGACTCCTCTTCTGCAGCATCGTAGTAACCGTAATCTGAAGGATACTCCAAATCATAATCTATCTTGTATATAGTAGGGGTATAGGCATTAAAAATATGAAACGTACAGGCTTCATCCTTAAATAGATGAATGGCATAACCGATAGCATTCCATGAGTTTTCAGAAAAATCGGTAGGTAAAAGGATTTGTTTCATAACTCTAGATTTAAGATAATTATTGAGTTTAGATTTAAAAATTTGAAGTCTAAGTTTGAGATTACTTGTTCAAAGTCAAATCTCCTCTGTTACTATAACAAGTCACCTCTTTTTCTATAGATATGGCTTGATTTTACCTTTTCTTTTTTTCAGCTGATCCTCTAAATCTTCAATGGTATTTTTGAGAGCCAGCTCATAATTTTTTTCATTGGATGAAGCGAAAATTCTTGGTCCAGCTAAACTCAATTCCACATCACAAATATGACCAAGCCCTTTAGCATCATTTTCTTTTTTAATGTAGACTTGAGCTCTGATAATACTTTCGTATTTATTGTTCAATTTTTTTAATTTTTTTCTAGTGTAAGTGTCAAAGCTTTCACTGGTATCCATGTTTACAAATTGAATTTCTATGTCCATAACTATAAGTTTTAATTATTTCCTTAAAAGTAACGAATAGACAAGGCTCTAGAAATGACAAAAATCAGTTTGAATAAGTTTATGCATTTATATGATGAAATACATAAAGTTAAAGCTTAATTCGAGGCTATACCGGGACTATGTCATAAACAACATTTAATAGATATAAGCCTACTAGAAATAAAAGGCTATAGATAACTTGTACCAATTTCAGGTTGAGTATAATGAGCAAGTTTACTGTCCGTTGCGGGAAAATAAATAGAGTTAAGCCTAAAACTAGTGATGACCAGCCTACAAGTGTTGCTATTAATTTATAACTAGGTTCCCAAATATTATGCATTATGATATTAAGTAAGCCTATAATAATGGCTAGAAAGGCAAAGATGATCAAGAATTTCTCATCTCTTAAATCGTCAAATATTTGCTTGATACGCTTGGGGTTAAAGCTTAAAATGAAGAAAAAGATAAGTAAGTACCAACCCCAGAATTTTGCTAAAAAAAATGAAATGTCCATTTGCTTATTGGTTTTTAAATTATACAACTTAAAAGAAAGACCTTAATTAAAGTCATGAGTTCTGTGAGGCTTAAAATGGTCTAGACCTTTAACTTCATTTAAGAAATAAGTTTTTATAACTACTTCACAATCTAAGTGGTACCAGACTCCTCAAGTATCATCATCTATTTGATAGATAAAAGAATTCAAAAAAAGAATTAAAAGCTATGACCTACGTCACTTTCTCATTTGATATTTTAAAAATAGATCACATCATCAAGTCTGTTTATTTCTAAGGTGATGTAATTTGTTGTTTTGAGCCATCTATTTTATTTTTAATTAAAACTTATAGCCTATCCCAAGACCTAGCGTAGTTGTACTAAAGCCATCTAAGCGGAAGTCGTAAAAGAGTGTTGGCATCATATAGAACATATCATTCATATCGTATTCATATTCTATTCCAATACGTCCTAAGAAAAACGATTCATTTTCCTCTAATTCAATACCTGGACCAAGGCTTAAAATAAACCCATTTGAAATATGGTATAGAGCATCTAAAGTGAATACGAGTGGATTGATACGTTCTATTTCTTCTGTATCGCTTTTAACAACTACAAAATTTTCTACTTCGATATCATTATGTAAACCAATTCCCCATTTATGATTAAACCAGTAATCTATATCCAGGCCCCATGATGGAATATACAAATGATTATTCATGCCTTCACTTTGAATATAGGTATGACCGATTACTACGGCTACTTTAATACCTTGGCCTTCTCCTTTATCATGAGTTATTGTGAGATTTTTCTTTGACTGTTGAGCTTGAACTGGATTGTAAGAAAGTGAAATCACAAAGAGAAGAGTGAGCAGATGTTTATACATGATAAAAATAGTATTAGATTGATTAGTTTATGTATGGAT
>CAZOAD010000001.1:100699-102107 GCA_964577705.1 uncultured Mesohalobacter sp. | reverse complement strand
CAATTTCCCAATGGTTTGGAAAAGCAGTACTGGTGGTTATGATGGAAAAGGTGTGAGTGTCATAAAATCCGAAGGCTATCTCAACCAACTTCCTGATGTAGAATGTATTGCTGAAGATCTTGTCGATTTTGCTACTGAAATTGCAGTGATTGTTTCAAGAAGTGTTTCTGGAGAAATCAAAACCTATCCTGTAGTAGAGATGGAATTTCATCCTGAGGCAAATCAGGTAGAATATGTGTTGTGTCCAGCAAGAATAAGCGATGAAATTGCTCAAAAAGCTAGAAAATTAGCACATTTAGTCTCTAGTAAATTTGAGCATGTAGGACTACTCGCTGTAGAAATGTTTGTCACCAAATCTGGTGAAGTATTGGTCAATGAAGTAGCGCCGAGACCCCATAATAGTGGCCATTTTAGTATTGAAGGAAGTTATACCAATCAATTTGAGCAACATTTAAGAGCGATTCTCGATTTACCTCTTGGAAGTACAGAAAGTAAATCAAATTCAGTCATGGTAAATTTGGTTGGAGATGAAAACTATACCGGTGATGTCTTTTACGAAGGCATGGAAAGCATAATGGCTATGCCAGGGGTTACCCCACATATTTATGGAAAACGAGAAACGCGTCCCTTTAGGAAAATGGGGCATGTCAATATCATTCATACAGAACTTAGCGAAGCGAGACGAATTGCTGAAACTGTAAAATCAAAAATTAAAGTTATCTCCAAAACCTCCAAGCTATGAATAAAGTTGCCATCATCATGGGAAGTAAAAGTGACCTCCCTGTCATGCAGGATGCCATAGACATTTTAAAAGAATTTAATATCGAGACAGAGGTGGACATTGTTTCTGCTCACCGTACACCAGAATATATGATGGAATTCGGGAAAAATGCACGTACCCAGGGTATTGATGTGATAATTGCTGGTGCTGGAGGTGCAGCTCATTTACCTGGAATGGTGGCATCTATTACACCACTTCCAGTCATAGGAGTCCCGGTAAAGTCAAGTAATTCTATAGATGGTTGGGATTCTATTCTCTCTATTTTACAAATGCCTAGCGGAGTTCCTGTCGCCACTGTCGCCTTAAACGGTGCTAAAAACGCAGGCATATTAGCGGCACAGATTTTGGGTGTTAAGGATAAAAGCGTTCAGAAACAGATGCTAGCTTATATGACCGAGCTTAAAGAAAAAGTTCAAAAAATGAGGGAGAGCCTTTAATATTTAGCTAAAAAGGATTTCTTTCTTCTATCTAATTTTTAATTTCAAAATAAAATGAAAGCCAGTCTAAGTATACTTTTAATTTCAATAATTCTTTTTTCCTGTAATACTCCGAAAGTATTTACTGATTATGCATCTGATGTAGATTTTGATCAGTATAAAAGCTTTGCTTTTTATGCTATCGAGAATT
>CAZOAD010000001.1:56192-100599 GCA_964577705.1 uncultured Mesohalobacter sp. | reverse complement strand
TCTGATGTAGATTTTGATCAGTATAAAAGCTTTGCTTTTTATGCTATCGAGAATTCTGGTTTAGCTAGGCTTGATGAAGATCGCATTTACGAAACTTTGCAGGATTCACTAAGTGCCAAAGGCTTTGAAGAAAAGCTGATTCCAGACTTCAAAGTCAATTTTTATGCAGAAGTCTTCAATCAAACTTCCAATAGTAATTTTGGGATTGGAATTGGCGGCTACAATGGTGGCATAGGTGGAAGTATCTCACCTCAAAACAGCAAACGTACGATTGCTTTAACCGTAGAGTTTGCAGATGGTTTGACCAATAATCTTTTCTGGCAGGGTGTTGTTGAAGCTCGATTCAATGAAAACCTGAAAGGAAAAGAACGCGAAGAGTTTTTCGAAATTCTGGTAGGTAAAGTATTAGAAAAATATCCACCAGAGAAATGAATCTCTCCTAGAGTATGTGTTAATCATCTTATAGGATTCCAAATTACAAGGGTTTAGAGTTTTGGTATAAGGACTTTATTATCCCATCTACTAAACCTATTTTTGGAACGTGAACAGACTTAGATCTGCTCCATTTCATGGCTGATAAATAAATTTTAGTAGCGGGTATGATAACATCGGCCCTATCTTCATTTAAACTCAATTCGGAAATACGTTCTTCGTAGGTCAAAGAATTTAATAATTGATAATAGGAACTCAAATAGAAGTATGATAAAGGCTTGCCAAGTTTTTTATTACTGGACTTAAATATGTTATTGATATTCCCACCAGAACCTACCATCTCTATTCTTGAATAAGGTTTGGTGACCGACTTGATCCAGTTTTCAGCGGCTGTCCATTCATCTTCAGAAATGGTATTGTTCAAAATTCTGACGGTTCCGAGTTTAAAGGATTTAGATGTTATGGTTTTCCCTTCAGAAAACAAAGTGAATTCAGTACTTCCCCCACCAACATCTACATATAAGTATGTTTTGTTATCATCGACCAGAGTATGCAGATCTGTAGCAGCAATTATCGCTGCTTCATCGGTGCCGTCTATGATATCAATATTGATTTTACATTCTGCAGCAATTTTATCAGCCACAGCCACACCATTTTTAGCATCCCTCATAGCTGATGTCGCACAGGCTCTGTAAGCTTCAATTCGATGCGATTTCATTAACAAACTAAAGGCTTTCATCGTGTCCAGCATACGTTCAGTATTCTCATCAGAAATATAGGATTTGGTGAACACATCTTGCCCTAACCTTATGGGCACTCGAACAAGTGAGGTCTTCTTAAACGTTACAGGCTTATTATCAGGTTCAGTTATAGTCGAAATAAGAAGACGAACAGCATTGGAGCCTATATCTATAGCAGCATATTTTTTGATGGATAACATAAAGAATTATTTTTTTACTGTGGTCTTTAGTTTGTTTTGGTAATAAGAATAAGTTTCAAATTGACTTCTGAAATCTGGTCCGATCTTCTTTCTGTAGGCATTTTCTTTGGTAGAGGAAAAATCTCTCGCCTTTACGTTATCCTTCCAGCAAATATCAAAGGTTTCTATCAACTCTTGTTTTATGTCCTCATCGTAAATTGGACAGGTCACCTCTACCCGATGGTCTATGTTTCTTGTCATCCAGTCTGCTGAAGAAATATAAACCTTTGGCTGATCGTCATTCTGAAATATATACAATCTGGGGTGCTCTAGAAATTTATCCACAATACTTATAGCCTCAATATTATCGCTCATCCCCTTAACTTCAGGGATTAAACAATTGATACCTCTCACTATGAGCTTAATTTTAACTCCTGCTCTACTGGCCTCATAGAGCTTATCAATCATTCCGTAGTCAGACAGACTGTTCATTTTAATGTGAATGCCAGATGCCTTTCCTTCTTTTTGGTTAAGAATTTCTTGATCGATAAGGTCATAAAACTTTGATCTTGTGTAATGTGGGGAAACAATGAGGTGCTTATACCTTTTGATCTTATAGTTCACTTCAAAAAAATCAAAAACTTTATTGATATCCTTTAGTATTCCCTGATGAGCAGTAAATAAGGTATAATCTGTGTAGATTTTAGCTGTATTTTCATTGAAATTCCCAGTACTTATGAAACCATAGTATTTAATTTTCTGGTTTTCAAGTCGTTCTATAATACAAGTCTTACAGTGTACTTTAAGACCTGTGACTCCAAATATCAGCTTTACCCCTTCCCGCTCCATTTTCTCAGCGTATTTGATATTATTAGCTTCATCAAAACGCGCTTGCAATTCTATAGACACCGTTACACGTTTGCCATTTTTCACTGCATTTATTAATGAACTTGCGATATGAGAAACTGAGGCCAAGCGATAAATCGTAATTTTTATGGACTTTACCTTAGGATCTAGTGCTGCTTCTCTTAGAAACTTCACCGTGTAGGAAAAGGTTTGGTAAGGAACATGCTGAAGGAAATCTTTCTTAGAAATTTTTTCCAGAAGACTTCCTTGTATTTCTAAGCCAGGTATGGGTAAAGGCTCTATTTTTTCATAGAGTAAATGTTTAGCTCCGAGATCTGGAAAATTCATATAATCCCTGCGGTTGTGATACTTCCCTCCTGGAATCAAACTATCAGTGGTGTCGATCTCCATTTTTTTCAATAGAAAGTCAAGCGTATCCTGCTCAATTTCTTTATCGTAAACAAAACGCACAGGATCGCCTTCAATTCTATCCTTTACGCTATCCATTAGTTTTTCGATATAACTTTTACTCAAATCCCCCTCAAGGTCTAATTCTGCATCTCTGGTAATCTTCACCATATGAGCCGAAATACTGGTATAATCAAAAATATTGAAGATGACGTTGAGGTTATAGCGTATCAGATCATCCAATAGGATGATGTATTTTTTGCCGTCTGTTGAAGGTATTTCTACGAATCGCTCTACACTTGAAGGTATTTCAATCAATATATACCTATTGGAAAGCCTGTCTTTTTCAAACTGAACCATTTTAACTGCCAGATAAGCTTTAGAATCTTTCAGGTTGGGCACCTTATCAATATCATTCAGCATGATGGTGACCAAAGCCGGACTCACTTTTTGAAGAAAGAACTCCTTTAAAAATTTGGCTTGATCTGAAGTTACTTCATTTTCATCAATGATGAAAATATTGTGCTCCTTCAATTGCTCTTGAATTGAAGCCAAAATTTCAAGGCTTTCTGCTTGTTTTTTGATAACAATCTGAGTGATTTCTTTTAATAGTCGGCTTGCATTAAACCCTCCTAAAACCTTTTTACCAGCTTTACCTGCCAGATCTATACGCTTTACTGTCGCATAGCGCACTTTAAAAAACTCGTCTAGGTTATTAGAAAAAATTCCGAGGAACCTGAGTCTTTCAATTAAAGGAACACTTGGGTCTGCTGCTTCTTGTAGGACTCGCTGATTAAATTTCAACCAACTTAGTTCTCTGTTATCATATTTATTATTACGCATTAGCGAAGGTGTTTGGGGAATAAGTACAATTGAGTTTCTCCTTTCCGAACTTGACTCCAGGCATCAATTTCAAAAACAATACTAACTAAACCTGTGGTTGGCAGGTTATCTAAAGGCATACTGCCAAGCCTGTTGACCATTTCTGTATAGGCCGGATTATGACCAAATAGCATCACGTTTTCATGTCTATCATCCATTTGCTTAATAAACTCTAGAACCTCATCCGCATTAAAAGTATACAGTTTCGGATCTATATGAAAATTTTGATCTTGAATTTTAAGCTTGGTTTTAAATAATTCAGCTGTAGTTTTTGCACGATTTGCAGGACTGGAAAATACCTCAACTTGAAAATCAAGATGAGCTCCAAAGGCTTTAATTACATGCTCTGCATCTCTAAAGGCCCGTTTTTTGAGTGGTCGCTCTATATCTTCAGCAGGTGTATCCCATGATGATTTACCGTGTCTTACAAAAATGAGTCGTTTCATATTAAGGGGCTAGACGTTCTATTTTCCAATTTTGCTTCTCATCTGACTTTGTGAATAAAAATCTGTCGTGAAGTCTGTTTGGACGACCTTGCCAAAATTCAATAGATTCAGGTCTTACCAAAAATCCCCCCCAATTTTTTGGACGTGGAATTTCTTTATTGGCATACTTATCCTCCAGAGATTTTAATTTGTCTTCCAAAACTTTACGATTTTGGATCACGCTGCTTTGGTTGGAAACTAAAGCTCCAAGTTGACTTCCCTTAGGTCTTGATGCAAAATACTCATCAGATGTTTCCTCTGAAACTTTTTCGGAAATACCTTTAATTATAACTTGGCGTTCCGTGTTAGGCCAAAAAAAAGAAATACATGTTTGGGGGTGACTCACAAGTGACTTACCCTTTTCACTCTCATAATTGGTATAAAAAACAAAACCGTTTTCATCGTAAGATTTTAAAAGTACGATTCTGCTCTTAGGAAATCCATCATTGCCGATGGTAGAGACAGTCATAGCATTGGCCTCCTCTATACCGCCAGTTTGCTCTGCATCTTTAAACCAATTTTGAAATTGTTCCAGAGGGTTTTCGTTTAAGTTTTCTAGAATCAACTCCGCTTTTTCGTAAGATTTTCTATAATCGTGTAGTTTATTTTCCATGTTAGCAAATTAGAAAATTATAGCTTGAGAAGCAATGGAATTCTCAAAAGTTTGAGACTATTCGTAACGGAAAATTTTACCAGTTTCGGCAACTTCAACATGATCAAAAACGAGTTTAGCTTCTTTTTCAAAAAGGGACAAATCTTTATACCTTGCAGAGAAGTGTCCTAAAATTAATTTCTCAACACCAGCTTTTTGAGCTATGATTCCTGCTTGTTTTGCGGTAGAGTGTTTGGTCTTTTGGCACAAATGCTCTTGATCTTCTAGAAATGTAGATTCATGATACAGTAAAGTGGTTCCTTTAATCTGTGTGACGATATCTGGCTTAAAAACCGTATCGCTACAGAAGGCATAACTGGGAGCTGGTTTAGGGGGTTCGGTCAATTCTTCATTTTTAATGAGTTTACCATCTTTAGTTTGAACATCCTTACCCTTCACTATACTTTTATAATAGGCCTTATCAATATCCAGATTTTGGACTTTATCTATGAGTAATTTTCTATCACCAGGTTTGGCTTTAAATAAAAAACCATTGGTATAAATTCTATGTTGCAGAGGAATGGTTTCTACAGTCAATTTTTCAGTGTCAAGGATCACTTGCGGCTGATAGGAATCCAACTGATGAAAAATGAGTGGATAAGAAGTGTATGCGTGACTTAGTTTAAGCTGAAGATTAATTATTTCTTCAAGCCCTTGTGGGGCATGAATGTGAAGTTCTGCTGTCCTACTGAGCAAACTGAATGTTGACAATAAACCAATAAGCCCAAAATAATGATCACCGTGTAAGTGTGAAATAAAAATGTGTCTGATGCGAGAAAATTTCACCTTCTGCCTTCTTAGGCGAACTTGAGTTCCTTCACCACAGTCGATAAGCATCAACTCACCATTCATATCCAGAACTTGAGCAGTTGGGTGAGCATTTGCCCGAGGCGTTGCAGAATGGCAACCTAAAATGGTAAGTTGCATCATACTAAAATCCCAGATCTCTTTCTATTTCTTCCAGACCGATGAGGTCTTCTGCTTCCTGCAGAGTGGGGACGACATGAATTTCATCTGGTACTGCATCGATATTGATAGTATCGTTCACAATAACTAATGACTTTTTTCCTTTCCTATGAGCGAAGGAAAGTTTTAAAAACATCAAAAGTTGATCTAACTTCAGTTCTCCGTATTTCTGAATATCGATAACAACATTATGATCTTTAAATCGATCTTGAATTCTGGTGAGATAGTCTGCAAAATCTTCTACATCCTCTTTTTCATCTCGAAGAATGATGTAGTTATCTTTGTGCTCAGTTTTCATAATTTTTAATTTTTGAAGCTAACAAATACACGACAGCCATACGTATAGCCACACCGTTTTCGACTTGATTGAGAATTATAGAATGTTCTGAATCTGCAACGTCACTTGTAATCTCAACACCTCTGTTGATAGGTCCTGGATGCATGATTGTAATTGGCTTACTTAAGGTGTCCAGTAAGGTTTTATTGATTCCATATTGCTGAACATATTCACGTGTACTCGGAAAATAAGAATAATCCATGCGTTCATTCTGAACTCGCAACATATTAGCGATGTCACACCACTCTAAAGCCTTAATTAGGTTGTGCTCAACTTTTACTCCTAAGCTTTCGATATGCTTAGGTATAAGTGAGTTTGGGCCACAAACTTTTACTTCTGCACCTAATTTTTTGAGAGTAAAAATATTACTTAGTGCCACTCTGGAATGCATTATATCTCCAACAATAACTATTTTCTTACCAGCTACATCACCGTATTTTTCTCGAATGGAAAAGGCATCCAATAAGGCTTGGGTTGGATGTTCATGAGCACCGTCTCCAGCATTGATAATGCTCGCCTTCACATGTTTGGAAAGAAACACTCCAGCTCCAGGATTGGGATGGCGCATCACCACCATGTCCACCTTCATGGCCAGAATATTATTAACAGTATCAATAAGTGTTTCACCTTTTGTGACGGACGAAGATGCTGCTGAAAAATTAATCACATCTGCGCTGAGTCGCTTTTCAGCCAATTCGAAAGATAAACGAGTGCGTGTGCTGTTTTCAAAAAAAAGATTGGCTATGGTAATGTCTCTTAAACTTGGAACTTTTTTTATTGGTCTATTGATGACTTCTTTAAACTGATCTGCAGTTTCAAAAATGAGATGAAGATCTTCTGTAGTCAAATATTTAATTCCTAATAAGTTTGAAACACTAAGTTCTTTCATAGTTAGTTGCTAGTTTTTCAATAAATAAATAGCGTCTTCTCCATCATTTTCTTTCCAGCAGACTTTCACATGTTCATTATTTATAGCGTCCACTTTTCTTCCGTTGTAATCTGGCTGAATTGGTAGGTGCCTGCTAAATCGTCTATCGATCAACGTCAATAACTCAACCTTGGATGGTCTTCCAAAAGACTGTAAGGCCGTTAAGGCAGACCGTATGCTTCTTCCTGTAAAAAGCACGTCATCAATTAAGACCACATGTTTGTTTTCTACAATAAAATCAATTTCAGTTTCGTTGGCTTTTAAGACTTTATCGCCACGCCTAAAATCATCGCGATAAAAAGTAATGTCCAGCTTTCCGAAGGCCAGTGAAGTTAGCCCGTAATCGGTTCTTAAGATGTCGTGAAGTCGATTCGCCAGAAAGCTACCTCTGGGCTGGATACCAATAATTGCTGAGTTTTCAAAGCTTTTGTGGTTTTCAACAAGTTGACAAGCTAAGCGTTGAAGAATGATATTGATTTCCTTTGCACTAAGAAGCAATTTTTGGCTCATCGTTGAAATTCATTTGGTTCACAAAAGTAATTAAAAATAGCTGTAATGTTAAAGAGTCGATTCACTTTATGATTTTACTCCTGAAATTGATGAGTATTCGAAAAAATATAATAAGATTGTTAATCAAAAATGACTGCGATTGAAGGGTTTACAAAAACATATCGGGCCAGGTTTCCTATTAGCTGGGGCTGCAATTGGTGTTTCACATTTGGTTCAAGCTACCCGAGCCGGAGCTGACTATGGTGTGGTCTTGATTTTTGCGATTCTGATTGCTTGTCTTACCAAGTATCCATTTATGGAATTCGGATCGAGATATACCGGTGCAACTGGCAAGAATTTAATTGACGGTTACCGAACCCTCGGACAAGGGTATATCCTAATTTTTGCATTGATTACCATTTCCACCATGTTTATCATTCAGGCTGCAGTCACAATAGTTTCGGCTGGCTTAGCCGAATACTTATTTGGATTCGGCTGGTCAAATTTCACCTGGAGTCTTTTTTTGCTGATTTTTTGTGTGCTTATTCTTATCGTAGGTAAATATGAAAAACTGGATGTGCTGATGAAAATTGTGATCAGCCTTCTAACGGTTTCTACCCTCTTTTCAGTAATTATCGCTGCATTTCAAGTAGATTATTCTACTATTAGCTTCAATAAATCCACTGAATTATGGACGCTAAGTGGTATTGGATTCATTATCGCCTTAATGGGATGGATGCCTATTCCTATCGATGCTTCGGTATGGCATTCTATCTGGACACAGGAAAAAACCAAGCAAACTCAACACCAGCCTAATTCCAAACAATCTGGTTTCGATTTCAATTTAGGATACCTTTCTGCTACTTTACTTGGTGTTTTGTTCTTTCTCATGGGACTATTTCTAATGAATAGCAGCAACATTAGCTTTGCCTCTGGTAGTGTCGCTTTTTCAAAGCAATTGATTGAAATGTACACTCAAACTTTAGGAGAATGGAGCAAATTTCTGATTGCGTTTATCGCTTTTGTCACTATGTTCAGTACCACCTTAACAGTAACTGATGCTTTCCCAAGAGTAATGTCCAAACTGTTTCAAAACAATAGTCAAAATAATAAAGAGACTAAGGCTTATCACATGTTCTTAGTTGCAATTCCATTGGTAGCGCTTGGAATTCTTTATTTTTTGAAAAGCTCTTTTACAGTTTTAGTTGATTTTGCAGCGGGTTTGTCTTTTCTAGCATCACCTGTTTTGGCGTGGTTCAATCTAAAACTAATCACACAGAACAAAAACCTGATTCCTGTAAGTTCAAGCTATATACTATTTTCCAAAATTTGTTTGTTTTTCTTAATTTGTTTTGGCTTAGGCTATCTGATCTATGAATTTGTCGCATAAAAAAACCGCTCATTTGAATGAGCGGTTCTAACATTTATTAGCTTAAGTATCTAGATTACTTAACTTCTTCGAAGTCGACGTCTTCAACATCGCTATCATCATTTCCTTTTGAGTCATCTCCACCAGATTTTGACTGCTCACCTCCACCTTGCTGAGACTCAGCTTGTGCCTTGTACATCTCTTCAGAAACTGTTTTCCAGGCTTCGTTCAATTTGTCTAAAGCTGGAGTAATCTTCTCAAGCTCCTTAGTTTCATAAGCTGCTTTCAATTCTTCTAGCGCCTCTTCAATTGGCTTTTTCTTGTCATCAGAAATTTTGTCTCCAAATTCTTTCATTTGACTTTCAGTTTGGAAAATCATAGCATCTGCCTCATTTAGCTTATCTACTTTTTCCTTAGCCTTTTTATCAGCTTCAGCGTTGGCTTCAGCTTCTTGCTTCATTTTCTTGATTTCCTCTTCGGTCAATCCTGAAGAAGCTTCAATTCTGATATCTTGAGATTTTCCAGTTGCTTTATCAGTAGCACTTACTTTTATAATACCATTGGCATCAATATCAAAAGTAACTTCGATTTGTGGAACTCCACGTTTCGCTGGTGGAATACCGTCTAAGTGAAATCTACCAATTGTCTTATTATCGGTCGCCATTGGACGCTCACCTTGTAAGACGTGAATCTCTACACTTGGTTGATTGTCTTGTGCTGTTGAAAATACCTGAGATTTTTTCGAAGGAATCGTCGTATTGGATTCTATAAGTTTGGTCATCACACCACCCATGGTTTCAATACCAAGAGATAATGGAGTCACATCCAATAGTAATACATCTTTTACATCTCCTGTCAATACACCACCTTGTATTCCTGCACCAATAGCTACAACCTCATCTGGGTTTACCCCTTTACTAGGTTTCTTTCCGAAGAAATCTTCAACTGCTTTTTGCACAGCTGGAATACGGGTAGAACCCCCAACCAAAATAACTTCGTCGATATCGCTTGTGCTTAACCCTGCAGCTTTTAAAGCTTTTTCACAAGGTGTAATTGTTCTTTTCACAAGATCTGAAATTAGTTGCTCAAATTTTGATCTTGAAAATGTTCTTACCAAGTGCTTAGGACCACTTTGTGTTGCGGTTACATATGGAAGATTAATTTCAGTTGAACTGGAAGAAGATAATTCAATTTTTGCTTTTTCAGCAGCTTCTTTTAATCTTTGAAGCGCCATCGCATCTTTTCTAAGATCGATATCTTCATCTTTAATAAATTCTTCGGCCAGCCAATCGATTATTACCTCATCGACATCATCACCACCTAAGTGAGTGTCACCATCAGTGGCTAATACTTCAAAAACTCCGTCTCCCAATTCCAGGATGGAGACATCATGTGTACCACCACCAAAGTCAAATACGGCGATTTTTTGATCTTTATCTTTCTTGTCAAGACCATATGCTAAAGCTGCAGCAGTTGGTTCGTTGATGATTCTGCTCACTTTCAACCCTGCAATTTCACCAGCTTCTTTTGTTGCTTGTCTTTGAGAGTCGTTAAAATAAGCAGGAACAGTAATGACGGCTTCAGTTATTTCTTGACCCAAATAATCCTCAGCTGTTTTCTTCATTTTTTGAAGAATCATAGCTGAAAGTTCTTGAGGTGTATACATTCTACCATCAATATCTACTCTGGCTGTGTCATTCTCACCTTTTACTACTTTATAAGGTACTCTATCTACCTCTTTAGTAGACTCTGAGTATTTATTTCCCATAAATCGCTTAATGGAAGAAATAGTTTTTTCTGGGTTAGTTACAGCCTGACGTTTAGCAGGATCTCCAACCTTGATTTCACCACCTTCTACAAAGGCGATAACAGATGGTGTTGTTCTTTTACCTTCAGCATTAGGAATTACTGTTGGCTCATTACCCTCCATAACGGAGACACAAGAGTTGGTTGTTCCTAAATCTATACCTATAATCTTACTCATAATTGTTGATTTTGCGTTCTTTAATTACATTCGATACACAAAAGTCAATCTTTATGCCATCAAAAATCATATGACATAGTGTCACATTTATAATCCAATAGAAATACCATCATTTTGAGGAATTATGAATTTAATCTCGAAAAAAACTTGAATATTTGTAAATCTATAAACAAAGCTTAAATCGAATGAAGAAAATTGAATGTATAAGCGTTTTTGATATGCTTAAGATTGGTATTGGACCATCTAGCTCTCATACGCTAGGACCCTGGCGAGCGTCTCAACGTTGGATTGAAGAATTAAGGGAAGATGAGCTTTTAGATAAAGTAAAAAAAATTCAAATCCATCTGTATGGATCTTTGTCCCTTACTGGCAAAGGTCATGCAACAGATATTGCGGCCATTTTAGGCCTATGCGGTCATGATCCTGTAACCATGGACATTACTCATATAGATACCGAAATTGACAGAGTGAAAAATGAAGGGAGACTGAATTTTGACAACACCCGCTTTATCGATTTTGATTTCCACACTGATGTTGTGTTTCAAAAAGCATTTAAAGAATTTCACCCCAATGGAATCACTTATGTCGGCTATTTAGAGAATGGAAAAACTGTAGAGTCCACATTTTATTCGATTGGTGGTGGATTTGTAGTAAAAGAAGATAGAGAAAATGCAAGGCAGAAGCAAGAAGAATTTAAAAGCTTCCCTTATCAGATCAATTCTGCTCTAGAGCTTATTGAACATTGTAAACGAGAACAAAAGATCATTTCTGAAATTGTTTTGGAAAATGAAAAATCGCTTAGAAACGAATTAGAAATCCATTCTGGACTTGAGAAAATTTGGGAAGTTATGTTGGAGTCCATGTATATTGGATGCCATACGGAAGGCACGCTTCCTGGCGGACTTAATGTCAACAGAAGGGCCGCAAGGATGAATAAAAACCTCCTTGAACACAGGTTTGAAACCTACAAAACTCCTCAGGAATGGCTGGAAACCATCAGGACCAAAGAAGTAAAATTCAGACAAATTTTACAATGGGTGAGCTGTTTTGCGATATCCGTAAATGAAGTCAACGCATCACTTGGACGTGTTGTTACTGCCCCAACCAACGGAAGCTCTGGAACACTTCCCGCTGTGATGATGTATTACATGGTGATTGAGAATCACAATGCTACCTTTGAAGATTTGAAGCGATTTATGCTGGTAGCTGGAGAAATAGGAAGCTTATTTAAGAAAGGAGCTACCATTTCTGCGGCAATGGGTGGCTGTCAGGCTGAAATTGGTGTTTCTTCGGCTATGGCAGCAGGAGCTCTAACCGAACTTATGGGCGGCACACCAGAACAAGTGTTGATGGCAAGTGAAATTGCCATGGAGCACCACCTGGGCATGACCTGCGATCCCATTGCAGGCTTGGTTCAAATTCCTTGTATTGAACGCAATGCTATGGGAGCCATCAAAGCCATAAATGCTGCTGAAATTGCTATGGAATCGGATGCTACTAAGGCTAAAGTTCCACTAGATAAAGTCATCGCTACGATGTGGGATACCGCACAGGATATGACATCAAAATACAAAGAGACTTCTGAAGGTGGACTGGCCATAAAGGTAAATATGAGTGATTGTTAAGAAAAACACTCCTTAAAAATAAAACCTCACAGACCCCAAGGCTTTGGGGTCTGTGAGGTTTAAATCAGATCTTATTAAATTATCTGTAGCTCCGAAGTATTTTTATTTAATATCTACCAACTCCAAGTCGAATACCAAAATAGAATTAGCCGGAATCACTCCACCTACTTCTCTATCTCCGTAAGCTAAGTGTGGAGGAATAACAAATTGAGCTTTTGTACCTTGATTTAGTAATAAAAGACCTTCGTCCCAACCTTCTATCACGTGACCAGCTCCTACAGGAAATTCTATGGGTTGTTTCCTTTTGTATGAAGAATCGAACACAGTTCCATCTACCAGGCTTCCTTTATAGTGAACGCTCACTGTTTGACCTTTATTTGGTTTGGGTCCAGAGCCTTCATTTATGATTTGGTAACGCAAACCACTTTCAGTTTCTTTAAATCCTTTAGAAATCTCATTCAACTTTTTTGCAGCTTCAGCTTTAAGTTCAGCCTCTCTTTCAGCTTTAGAAGCATTAAATTTTTCAAAGCTTTCAACCGCATCAAAAGCTTTAGCTTCTTCACCAACACGTTCTATTTCTACTGAATTTAAGTCATCTTTCATTTCGATGCTATCAACCACATCCTGACCTTCTACGACATAGCCAAAAACAGTGTGCTTTCCATCCAGCCATGGTGTAGGCTCATGAGTGATAAAAAACTGGCTACCATTGGTTCCTGGACCAGCATTGGCCATAGATAAAACTCCAGATTGATTGTGCTTTAATTCAGGGTGGAATTCATCATCAAATTGATAACCTGGCCCTCCAGTTCCATTTCCCTTAGGATCTCCTCCCTGTATCATAAAGTTATCGATCACTCTGTGAAAGACAAGTCCGTCATAGTAAGGTGTTCCTAAATCTTTAGCTGAGTTTTCAATTTCCCCTTCTGCCAGGCCGACAAAATTACCTACTGTTCCGGGAGTTTTATCGTGTGTCAGTTTTACAGTGATTTTACCTTTAGCTGTATTAAAGTGTGCGTATAGTCCGTTGTCCATGAATTGAATTTTTTATGCAAATTTAAGATTAAATCTAACTTAGATCGGGTCAAATTCAGTTTAAAAAAAGTAAGAAAAGGAATTTTATTGGTCGTAAATATAAATTTCAGTAGCCCCTAGACCATATTTTTGATAATCGGCATCGTAAAATTCAATGTTATCGTAGCGTCGAAAAAGAGTGTGTAGTTCAGCTTTCAGCACCCCCTGCCCTACGCCATGAATAAAAACAATGCGCTTGATTCGCTTTTCCATGGCAAAGTCTATTTTTCTTCTGCTGTGGTCTAGCTGAATGTTTAGCATTTCAAAATTCGATAAATGCGACGTTTTATCTACCAGATTGTGAATATGCAGATCCACTTCCATAGCTGGCTGTTCACGTTTTGGTTTTGGAGAAGGTCCTTTTCGTTTTGGATTTAAGTCTGACTTCAATTTTTGAAGTAAAGTATCATCTTTAAAGTCTACGTCCAAACGACCTTCAGTTTTAACCAATAGTGCAAATGGCACTTTCATTTCAAAACCATCAGAAGTCTCGAAGGTCACTTCCTCGGTTTCAACTTTGGTCACCACCCCTGCAACATTATCGTCCAAAAGCTCAACTCTATCACCTACTTGTAAACCTTTATTGTTCATTTTCAGGAGTATCTTGATCGTCTTTGGGGTTATCTTTTGCCCACTGTTTTGTGGAGTTGTAAAGTCCTGTCATAAGAATTAGCAATCCACCAATCTGAAGGTAAACGCTTTCATTCATACCTGTAAGGTCAAAAATAAGCATGATTGCACCTATGATGATAAAGGCTGTATATATGATTTGTTTTTTGGTATCGATCATTTAAGATGTTTTTCAAAAAACAAAGATAGGGTCAAATTCTGTTTAGAGCCAACAATTCTTCCAGGTGTTCTCGATTATTCGATAATCGCGGAATCTTATGTTGACCACCAAGTTTATTGTGTTTTTTTAACCAGGTTTGAAAGAGCTTAGGTTTGGCTTGATGAATTTTTAATAAATCCAGTGTCATATTATTGTAGCGCTTAGCTTCGTAATCGCTATTGATTTCCTGAAGATTTTGATCTAAAAGAGCTTGAAAATGAGACAGGTTTTCTGGGGGTGTTTTAAATTCTAAGATCCATTCGTGTGCTCCTTTTCTATTGCCCTCCATAAAAACTGGAGCAGCAGTATATTCCATCACTTCACAATTGAGTTCACAAGCTGTTTTCTTAATCGCAGCTTCAGCATTTTCGATAATGAGTTCTTCACCAAACACATTGATATGGTGTTTGGTTCTTCCAGTAACTCTGATGCGGTGGGGGTTTAAAGAGGTAAACCTTACCGTGTCTCCGATCTTATAGCGCCATAAACCAGAATTGGTTGTAATCACAATGGCATAGTTCTTACCTGTTTCTACTTCACTTAAATTAATCACTTTTTCTTGAGGTGTCCCATAGGTTGACATGGGTATAAATTCAAAGAAAATCCCATAATCAAGCATCAACAATAAATCTTTAGAATCATTTTGGTCTTGAGCCGCAAAGAAGCCTTCGGAAGCATTATAAATTTCATAATACCTCATTCTATCGCTAGGAATCAATTGCTGATATTGATTGAGATAAGGTTCAAAACTAACGCCTCCGTGAAAGTAAACTTCCAGATCCGGCCAGATCTCATCGATGGAGGATTTACCAGTGGTTTTGAGCACATCATTTAACAAAACAAGCATCCAGGAAGGAACACCTGCCAGACTTGTTACGCGCTCTTTGATAGTTTCATCTACAATGGCTTGCATTTTGGTTTCCCAATCGTTCATAAGAGAGACTTCGTTGCCCGGTGTACTGCTATAGCTAGCCCAAAAGGGCATATTATAGATCAGGAGAGCAGATAAATCGCCGTAAGAAGTTCCCTTATCCTGGTAAATTTCCTTACTTCCTCCTAGTCTAAGACTTTTCCCGGTGAATAATTTGGAATCTGGATTGTTGTTAAGATACATACACAACAAGTCTTTACTCGCAGCATAGTGACAATCCTCCAGAGTTTCCTGACTTACTGGTATAAACTTACTTTTTGCCCCTGTGGTTCCACTAGATTTGGCAAACATTGTGATAGGGGTTGGCCATATTATATTGCTTTCACCTTGCCTACATCTTTCGAAAGTCGCTTCAAGATCTTCATAAGTTTGAATAGGAAGTCTTTCTCTAAAGGTATCGTAATTTTTTATCTCGTTAAAGCCATAGGTCTTGCCAAATTCCGTATTTTGTGCTTTAAATATTAAATCCAGAAGTAATTCATTTTGAACTTCAATAGGATGCTTTTTAAACAATTCCATATGATGAATACGCTTCTTCAGTATCCAAGAAGCAATAGAATTTACAATAGGTATTGGCATAAGTAAGCAAAGTTTAAATCTGAATTCTCAATAAAATGAATCATCAAGAATACATCAAACATAATAAAAAATGCAATATAGAGGAGTCTTAAGAAAAATGAAAACAGATAATAATGAAGAGGTCGATTATTTTCTGGAATTCAATGAGGATGTCGTTCATCTTAATCAACTTTTAGACAAAGAGATAGCTTTTTACTTTGTAGAATACCAATGCTTAAATTGTGGCAAAAACAAAAAAATATTCAGACAAGGATTTTGTTACGACTGCTTTCAAGAAATTCCAAGTGCTGGCGAGTGGATCATGCATCCAGAATTGAGCAAAGCACATCTGGACGAGGAAGATAGAGATCTAGACTACGAAAAGAAGGTTCAATTGCAACCCCATATTGTGTATTTAGCTAATTCTAGTAATGTTAAAGTTGGAGTGACACGAAAAAGCCAAATTCCTACCAGATGGATTGACCAGGGGGCACATGAAGCTATCGCTATTTTGGAAACACCAAACCGGTATTTGGCAGGAATCACCGAAGTGGCTTTGAAAAAGCATATTGCCGACAAAACCAACTGGAGAACCATGCTTAAGAATGAAATTGAAGACAAGAACTTGGTTGAGGAACGAGATAAACTGAAAGAATTTATTCCGGAGGAAGCAAAAGACTACTATTTAGCCAATAGCCAAGAATATAACATCAATTTTCCGGTGATTGAATATCCTAAGAAATTGAAGAGCCTGAATCTTGAAAAAAATAACACCTTTAAAGGAAAACTGAAAGGCATAAAAGGTCAATATCTTATTTTTGAAAACGATGTTGTTTTTAATGTGAGAAACAGTGAGGGCTACGTGGTGGACTTTGAGGTATTAGCATAAACAAAAATACCCTGTGGCATACCACAGGGTGAATATATAATAAGTAAAACTAATACATGATTACATGTTATCCTTCTCTCTTAAAGACTGGATGTACTGAGCTTTCTTAAGATTTTGTCTTTTTTCAACAGATTTTTTCGTGAATTGTTTTTTATCACGAAGAGTTTGAAGAACTTTTGTATCTCTAAACTTACGTTTTAAGCGCTTAAGAGCTCTTTCAATTTTTTCACCATCTTTTACTTTAACTACTAACATATAATGATTAATTATTTACAGTTGACTTAAAAATTTCGAATTGCAAATATAGATAATTCAATTATAAATAAACCATCAACTTTAGTTTTTTCTGAATTTTATTTTTGATTATTTTCAATACATAAATTGATGCAATTTAATTATCAAATCTAAATATATAGCCAAGAATCTAAATTATTAGATAATTGTGGCCTATTTGGACTTAAATTTAAGCTTAGAATTATTAAAAAACTGAATGAAAAAGCTATTGTTCATAGTTTTATTTGTATCGATAAATTTACCTACTTTGGTTTGGTCTCAAACTCAGGTGGCGGATGTAAACAGAAAACCTACCTTAATTGGGGTCAGTTTTGATTACGGTTACATCCTTAAACATTCTGAAAACCTGAGAGAGCTAGAGGATGCCTTCCCCGTTGGTATTGGTTTAGAATGGAGTAAAATGCTGCTTACCAGGAATGCCTGGGAGTTTTGTAATTGCTTACCGAGGCTTGGTGTTGAACTTGCCTACTGGAGCTGGGACAATCCAGATATCCTAGGTAACGGCTTACTAGCTATGGGTTTTGTAGAGCCTTATTTTAGAACTCATAAAAAAACTAATCTTTTTTTTAGAGCAGGTTTAGGCGGAGCTTATCTTACCCAGCCCTTTGACGAGAAACTTAACCCTCAAAATTTGTCTTACAGCACAGATTTAAGCTTTGTATTGATGGTTGGTGCTGGAGTCAATTACAGATTGACAAACGAATGGAATATGGGTCTCCTTGCCAAATATAATCATACCTCCAATGGAGGAATAAAAACTCCCAACAAGGGCATCAATTTCCCATCTATAAGTTTTAGAATTAATAAAAGTTTGGAGCCAGTAGATTTTCCTGATTTTCAAAAGGTTGAAAACAGAAAACCACCAGATGACCTTTTTAGAATTTCAGTTGCTCACTTTTCCGGTTGGAGTAATGCTTCCGTTGGTGACCGAGATAAATTTTATGTATTCGGGCTTAATGGCAAGTATAGCAGATGGATTGGTCGTAGAAGTGCTATTTCTGCTGGAACCGAATTTATCTTTGATTACTCCAGGAAAGAACAAATCCGTCTGGACAATCAAGAGAATAATTTCGTACAGGCTGCCGCTTTAATTGGACATGAATTCTGGCTAGGAAGAGTAACCTTCAGTCAGCAATTAGGGGTTTACTATTATAACGATTACAGAATCAATGATGACATCTACCAACGCTACGGGTTAACCTACAGTTTTTCAAAGCACATTTTTGCAGGTTTCAATTTGAAAGCCCATCGACATGTAGCTGACTTTTTTGACTTAAGAATAGGTTATACGTTTTAAAAAATTCATTTCATATATTGACTAATTATTCTTAAAATTTAATCTGTATTTCCTTAATATCATAGGATTCCAGTCTATCTTCTTCAAATTCAACAATAAGCCTTCCGAAGTTATCAACTCCTCTGATGAGGCCCTGAGCCAAGCTTCCGTCAGGAAATTGAAGCATAGTCACTTTATTGTATTTAAAAAGTGAAGCGTAGTATTCTGAAATCACTTGTTTATAAGTTGACTCGTTAAATAAGGTGGGGATTTTTTCAAATTCAAACAAAATAGCACTCAGCAAAGCATCAAGATCGTAAGAAATACCTGTCAACCCTTTTAATGAAGAGGCTTTAGGTAAATTTAAAAATGAAGTCTGATTGACGTTCAAACCAACTCCAATCACACTAGCTCCTTGGCGATTCTGAGTAAACATATTTTCTATAAGAATTCCACCAATTTTGAAATGACGTGACAGGATGTCGTTTGGCCATTTGATCGAAAGTTTGGGGATGTCATAGGTAGTCAATACTTTTTTTAATGCCAAAGCCACCAAGGCACTTAGCTTAAAAGTCTCTTTTTGGATGGACTCCAATCCAGGTAGATAGACGCTAAAAGTTAGATTTTTCCCAGCTTCAGTCTCCCAAACAGTTCCCCTTTGCCCCCTACCTTCTACTTGATGATGTGCTACAACACAGTACATTTTCTTTTCAGAATGGGTTTTTACAAACTCTTTTAAGAAGCTATTGGTAGAACTTGTGGCATCAACTTTGACAACTTTCATAAATGGATTAGATATCGAATAATCTTTTGTTAACTGGCGCAAAAAAAGGGATTAAAAACCTATTTTTGCGTTAAAATTAAAATTTTTAATGAGTACAAAGAAAGAGCAAATAGACCAATTGATTACACATATTATTCAGGGTATAGAGGATGTTAAGGGCAATCAAATTGAAATTATAGATTTAAGAGAAATAGAGAATACAGTGTGTGATTACTTCATAGTATGCTCAGGAAATTCAAACACGCAGGTAAATGCGATTGAAAGCTCCGTAAGAAAAGTGGTCAGTAAAGCCCTTCAAGACAAGCCTTGGCATGTGGAAGGTCTCGAAAACTCAGAATGGGTTCTTATGGATTACGTAGATGTTGTTGTTCATGTTTTCCAGAAGCATATCCGAGAATATTATGATATAGAGAGTTTGTGGGGAGATGCTAAAATAACATCTATCGAGTCGAATTATTAAAATAAGAGAAAGAGATAATGGCTAACAAAGCAACGCAAAAAAAGAAAACAAATAAAGATCCTAAAAAACCTAAATTTAATTCCTACTGGATTTACATTGGTATCATAGTAATATTTCTTGGTGTTCAATTGTTTGGGGGAAGCGGTTTTAGTAATCCAGCAAAAACAAGTCCTGCACAATTTGAAAAGTACCTTCGAGATGGAGATGTGGAGAAGGTCAATATCATCAAAAACTCTAGGGTTGCAGAAATCTTCTTAACTACAGAAGCAAAATCAAAACCTGAACACAAAGGAACAGATAAGGATCAAGTATTTGCTTCTTCTGGCAGTCCCGATTATTCTTTCGAATTTGGAGATTTGCAGAATTTTGAAAATACCATTGAAAAAATTAAAGAAGAGCAAAACCTCACTACGAGTGTTTATTACGAAACCAGGTCTAATTATTTTAGTGAAATATTAATCGGCTTGCTGCCTATCATTTTGATTGTGGGAATTTGGATATTCATCATGAGAAGAATGAGCAAAGGAGGTGGAGGCGGTCCCGGAGGACAGATATTTAATATTGGAAAGTCTAAGGCCAAATTATTTGACGAGAAAAAAGATATAAAGACGTCTTTTAAAGATGTCGCTGGTCTTGAAGGAGCCAAGGATGAAGTTCAAGAAATCGTTGATTTCTTAAAACATCCAGATAAATATACCAACCTAGGAGGTAAAATTCCTAAAGGGGCTTTACTTGTTGGACCTCCTGGAACAGGTAAAACCTTGTTAGCAAAAGCGGTTGCGGGAGAAGCTGGAGTTCCATTCTTCTCATTATCTGGATCTGATTTTGTAGAGATGTTTGTAGGTGTTGGAGCTTCCCGTGTGAGAGATTTATTTAAACAAGCAAAAGAAAAGTCACCATCGATCATTTTCATTGACGAGATAGATGCGATTGGTAGATCTAGAGGAAAAGGAAATATGTCCGGCTCCAATGATGAGCGTGAAAATACACTGAATCAACTTTTAACTGAAATGGATGGTTTTGGAACAAACACAAATGTAATTGTGATAGCAGCGACAAACCGAGCTGATGTTCTGGATAAAGCCTTAATGAGAGCAGGACGATTTGACAGACAAATCTATGTGGATTTACCAGACGTAAGGGAACGTGAGGAAATTTTTGAGGTTCACCTCAAACCTCTTAAAAAGGTTGCAGATGAACTTGATACAGAATTTTTAGCTAAACAGACTCCTGGTTTTTCTGGTGCTGATATTGCTAATTTATGTAACGAAGCCGCCTTAATAGCAGCTAGAAACAATAGCAAAGCCGTTGGCAAACAGGATTTTCTGGATGCTGTAGATAGAATAGTTGGTGGATTAGAAAAGAAAAATAAAATCATGTCTGTGGAAGAGAAAAAGGCAATTGCCTTTCATGAAGCAGGTCATGCCACTGTAAGCTGGATGCTAGAATATGCAGCACCTCTTGTAAAAGTGACGATAGTTCCTCGCGGACAGTCGCTTGGAGCTGCCTGGTATCTTCCTGAAGAACGACAAATAGTCAGAACTGAACAAATACTCGATGAAATGTGTGCTACCATGGGTGGACGTGCAGCTGAAAAAGTAATTTTTGGCAAAATTTCCACAGGGGCCTTGAGCGATTTGGAAAAGGTAACTAAACAGGCAAAAGCCATAGTCACTATATATGGTTTGAATGATAAGATAGGAAACCTTACGTATTATGATTCTTCAGGTCAGTCGGAATATAATTTTACCAAGCCTTATAGCGACAAAACTTCAGAATTGATTGATGAAGAAATATCAAAAATCATTGAAGAACAATACCAAAGAGCAATTTCTATTTTAGAGGAAAACAAAGATAAGCTAACCAAATTGGCAGAACTGCTTTTAGAAAAAGAGGTGATTTTTAAAGATAATCTAGTTGAAATCTTTGGTGAAAGACCTTTCAAAAAGCCAGAAATGATTAAGTCTAAATTGGCTAAGAACAAGAAAACAAAAGAAGAGTCGACTACAACTGATCAAGCTTCTGAAAATGAAGAGGATACTAAAAAAGATGATAAAGTAGAAAGCGATTCTTAAATAAGAATTCATTTGTATTAATTAAAGTTTAAAAACCTGATTTTGATTTAATCAACCTCAGGTTTTTTTTATATTTGAAACAAGTGTATATTTGGATAAAATTCATGCAATTTTTATGAACTTCATAAAACGCCTTTTAGGTATTGAGACTAATCAGGGAGAAACCGATGAGTACGGTAACGAACTTGGTAAGTTTATGCCTAAGCCAGAAACACCTATAGACGAGGAGTTCATGATTAACTTCAAAAATAATGGCGGCAAATTCCTGTATTGTGAGAATGAAAATGAATTAAGGCTTAATTTTTCTGAAATACTAAAAGAGAATAATTGGTCTGATTGTGAAGTGTATTGTAGTAAACCTAATATTCAAAATGACTTTAAGCATACCAAACTTACTTTTAGCAAAAATCTTAACGCATGCTTATTCCTTTCAGATTGTGAATTTTTGATTTCCAATACTGGAGCTATCCTTGTGAGTTCATGTCAAATGGGTGATAAAAAACTATCTGATTTGCCTTTCAATTTCATAATTATTGCTAAAACTAGTCAACTCATCAAAACCATCGGAGAAGGGCTTCAACAAATCAATAAACGTCAAGATAGAAATCTTCCTACCAATATTACAACCATTAAGACTTTTGATGAAAATAAAGTTTCTGATTTTATGAGCTATGGAAGTACTCCAAAAAATTTATATTTGCTCCTATTAGAAGATTTATAGCACATGTCTGAAATTCTTAAAAGGAGCATTACTGGTGCTTTATATATTACTGTAATTGTATCTACTGCATTTTTAAGTCATTACCTTCTTCTGCTATTTTTTACGATTGTAGGTTTTATCTGCTTAAAAGAATTTCAAACCCTTTTAAAATTTCGTAATCTCATATCTTACGTCTCCTTAGTCGTTTTACTTTACTATTTTAATTTTACAGAAGTCTACCTCCCTCTGCTCATCGCTTATATGGCCATGACTTTAGTTGTAAAACTATTTCTACTCAAAGATTTATATACCCTTAACGATATTCTAATTTTTGATGGTAGGAAGCACTTGCTCACTCTTTTCTATATTGTCCCTTCTATCATTTTTCTTACAATGATTCCTGTATACAAAGAAGACTACGAATATGTCCTAATAGGAACATTTGTTTTAATTTGGACCAACGATTCCTTTGCGTATTTGGTTGGAAAGAATTTTGGAAAACATAAATTATTTGAGAGAATCTCACCAAAAAAAACCATCGAAGGATTTATAGGTGGTGCTGTAGCTTCTGTTATCGTAAGTTACTTCATTTTTATTTACATCGACTTACTTTCATGGTGGGCATGGATTATTTTAGCGATTATTGTGAGTGTATTTGGTACGCTTGGAGATTTAGTTCAATCCAAGTTTAAGAGGAAAGCAGATGTCAAAGACAGTGGTAAAATTATGCCCGGACACGGTGGAATCTTTGACCGAATGGATAGTATGCTTTTTTCTAGTACATTTGTTTTCATTTTTATTTTACTCATAGATTATGTTTCATAAAGAAGGTTATAAAATTCTTGTTTCGAGTTTGATTGGTTTAATCATCATTAATCTCCTCTCAAATTTACTCATACAACAACAATGGGTTATTACCTTAATTTTCGTAATTACTTTGATCATTTTTGTGTTGATCGCTCAGTTTTTTAGAAATCCAAAGCGAAACATTAGCAGAAATGAAAACCATATTTTAGCACCGGTAGATGGAAAAGTAGTTACGATTGAAAAAGTTTTTGAACCTGAGTTCGTAAATGAAGAGCGACTTCAGGTTTCTATTTTCATGTCCCCGTTAAATGTGCATGTAACTCGATATCCAATAGGAGGTAAAATACTTTACAGCAAATATCATCCAGGCAAGTTTTTAGTAGCCTGGCATCCTAAATCGAGCGAAGAAAATGAAAGAACCACTGTGGTTGTAGAAACCAAAAACTTTGGAAATGTACTTTTTAGACAAATTGCCGGAGCTGTAGCCAGACGAATCGTCAACTACGCTAAAGCAGACGATAAAGCAATTCAAGGAAGTGATTCTGGATTTATAAAGTTTGGATCAAGAGTGGACATATTCCTGCCTGTAGATGCTGAAATTTCTGTAAAGATTAACGATAAAGTCAAGGGAGGAAAATCCATCATTTCAAAAGTGACTTAACATGGATCTGGATACTTATTCTGATGAGGCATTAGATAGTCTTTTTGAAATTGCATACACCAAAGTAAGCGAAACCCATAGAAAGTTTCCTCAGGATGTTCTCCTCTACTTTTATGCATATTACAAACACGCAAAAAACGAATCAGATTTAAAGGTGACTCAAAATCCAATAGATGGTGAAGAGTTGGTAAATGCCTTCAAGGCAAATGCGATGTTTCAAGTAAAAAAATTTTCTGAAAGGGAATCTAAAATGAAATACATCGAGCTTGCAAAAAAATATCTGGGTGATGAATTTCACATCAAATAAAAAGAGATCAATTAAGTTAATTGATCTCTTTTTATATTTATCTGACTCTTTGAATGTTTATAAATTCTCAAGACTTTTAGTTATAGTTTGTATTTGAGCTAAAGCATCTTCTTTCTTCTGTTTTTCAATAGCTACAACTTTCTCTGGAGCATTATCTACGAATCTTTCATTTGATAGTTTTTTCTCGACAGATTTTAAAAAGCCCTGGTAGTACTCTAGCTCTTCATTCAATTTTTTCTTTTCAGCCTCCACATCGATAGCTCCTTCTACAGGAATAAAGTATTCATTGGATTTTACTCTAAACGTAAGACTCCCTTCCACAGGTTTATCGGTATAGGATAGTTGATCAATATTTCCCAATTTCAAAATAACAGCGTCTAAATTTGTTGAGACGGATTCATTATTGATCACAACCAAATCAATTTGATTTTTAAAAGAGATATTTTTTTCCTTTCTAATCGTTCTAATTCCTGAAATAACTTCTGAAGCAAATGCAAATTCAGAAATGAGTTGTTCATTATAAGACTTTTGCTTTGGCCAGGTTGAAATGGTTAAAGCATCCTCCGGCTCACGGTCATCGATTTGATGCCAGAGTTCTTCTGTAATAAATGGCATAAAGGGATGAAGAATCTTTAAATTATCTTCAAAGAATATAATTGCCGCATCGAATGTGACTTTATCTATAGGTTGTTCATAGCCTGGTTTGATAAGTTCCAGAAACCAGGAACAGAAATCATCCCAAACCAATTTATAGCTCGCCATTAAGGCATCCGAAATTCTATATTTACTGTAGTGGTCTTCAAGTTCGACTAATTTTTCTTGAAAGACGGACTCATACCACTCTATTGCTTTTTTGGAAGATTCAGGTTGCTCTATATTGCTGTCAACTTCCCAGGAAGTAATCAGCTTGAAGGCATTCCAGATTTTATTACTAAAACCCTTACCCTGTTGACAAAGAGACTCATCAAACAAAAGATCATTCCCAGCAGCGTTACTCAGAAGTAAACCAACTCTCACTCCATCTGCACTATAATTGTCGATAAGCTCTAAAGCATCTGGAGAATTTCCCAAGGATTTTGACATCTTTTGCCTTTTCTTGTCTCTCACTAATCCCGTGAGGTATACGTTTTCAAAAGGTTTTTTATCGGTATATTCATATCCAGCCATGATCATACGTGCCACCCAGAAAAATAAAATATCTGGTCCAGTTACCAAATCATTGGTTGGGTAATAGTATTGAAACTCTTTATTATCTGGATGTCGTATTCCGTCAAAAACACTCATAGGCCACAACCATGAAGAAAACCATGTATCTAGAACATCTTCATCTTGTTTCAAATCAGTTATAGTCAAGTCTTTTTCTGACTTTTCTTTAGCCAAAACTAAAGCCTCTTCTTTGGTCTTAGCTACTACATAATCATCTTCTCCATCTCCAAAATAAAAAGCAGGTATTTGATGCCCCCACCATAACTGGCGTGAAATATTCCAATCCCGAATATTTTCCATCCAGTGTTTGTAGGTATTTTCAAACTTTTTGGGGTGTAATTTAATAGCCTCAGTCTTTAGAACTGCCTCAATTGCGGGCTGAGCCAGATCTTTCATTTTTAGAAACCATTGATCAGAAAGTCTTGGCTCAATAATAGCCTTGGTTCTTTCTGAAGTTCCAACTTTATTAGTGTAATCTTCCACTTTTAGCAGAAATCCCTGTTTATCAAGATCTTCAACAAAGTTTTTTCTGGCTTCAAAACGATCCTGCCCCTCGTAATTTAAACCAAAGCTATTCAGGGTAGCATCAGGATTAAAAATATCGAAAACCTCAAGATTGTGCTTCTCGCCCAATGCTTTGTCGTTTTCATCGTGAGCTGGAGTTACCTTAAGGCATCCTGTTCCAAACTCCATATCTACATACTCGTCTTCGATGATCGGAATACTTCTTCCAACAATAGGAACTATTGCTCTTTTCCCTTTTAAGTGATTAAATCGTTCATCATTTGGATTGATAAAAATGGCAGAATCTCCAAAAATAGTCTCTGGTCTTGTGGTTGCTATCGTTAGTTTGTCTTCAGAATTTCCTATGCCATAAGAGACAAAATAAAGCTTACCTTGTTTTTCTTCATAGATAACTTCTTCATCAGAAAGTGTGGTTTGAGCTTCTGGATCCCAATTTACCATGCGATAGCCACGGTAAATTAAGCCTTTATTATGTAGGTCAATAAATGATTGTATCACAGACTCGTACATATCTTCATCCAGGGTGAATTTGGTACGCTGCCAGTCACAAGAAGCCCCAAGCTTTTTGAGTTGATTCAAAATTCGACCTCCATAATCGTTGGTCCATTCCCAAGCGTGAGCTAGAAATTCTTCTCTGCTCAAATCTGATTTTGAAATGCCTTCAGATTTCAATTTAGCCACTACTTTAGCTTCTGTAGCAATTGAGGCATGATCTGTACCTGGCACCCAACACGCATTTTTACCAAGCAATCTGGCACGTCTCACGAGTACATCTTGTATAGTGTTATTGAGCATATGCCCCATGTGTAAAACTCCAGTCACATTAGGAGGGGGAATCACCATAGAATAGGCTTCTCTTTCGTCTACTTCAGAATGAAAAAAATTATTTTTCTCCCAGTATGAATACCATTTTTGTTCAGATTCTTTTGAATTATATTCAAGTTTGCTCGACATGCTTAGAAAGTATTTAGAATGGCGAAATTACTGATAAGTCAGTAAACTAAAAAAATTAAGATTTGAAATCTATCCAGAATTTAATGTTTAGGAATTCTTGACTATATTTACTTATTAATAAACCAAACCAACCTGTTATGAAGAACTTTACATTCCTGATTATTTTATGTCTGCCATTGCTTTTTTTCGGACAAAAAAGCAATGGGTTGAGCTTTGAATCCACAAGTCATGACTTCGGAACCATTACTTCTAATTCGAAAGCAGTGGCCACCTTCTTTTTTACAAATAATTCGAGTTCATCAATCGAAATTTTGAAAGTACATGGAGAAAATCATTGCTTAGAAATTGATAATTCTTGTCTAAAAATTTATGCTCCCCAAGAAAAAGGCATCATCACGGTAACTTACAACACAGATTGTAAAGGACCTATACGAAAAACTTTGAGCGTTTTCACCTCTCGAGAGAATAACAATGCCATATCTTTAAAATTGGTAGGGAAAGTCTCAGATTAATTAAGCTGAGAACTTAAATAGATTATTTTAGTTAATTTGATTTCACCCCTTTTAAGTTGGATTTTGATTCGTTTTCCATCTTCGCTACTTAAAAGGTCATTTATTTCTTCAAGCTCCATACTGTCTACACTTTTACCATTAAGCTTTAGAATACGATCTCCAATTCTGATATCTGCCTCTAAAGCAGGTGAGTTTGGCCTTATATTTTGAACTTGAAGAATTTTTGAGACTTCTACCCTGATTTCAAATTCGTTTTCAGCATTGGAAATTCCATAGTTGGTATCCTCATTTATCTTAACTGTCACTGGTGTTCTTACCGTATTTATTTCTTCGCCCGAGTACATCAAAATGAGTCCACTCCGGTCATAATTAGAATTATCATTAAAAAAGCGACTAGGCCTCAAATACATTTTTTGATTATTGTAATCGAAAAACCAAACGAATCGCCTTAAAATTTCACTTCCAATAATGCCATTTTTAAATCGATCTGCTGTAAACAACTCTGCAGAATCCGCATCAATATATGCCACTCTGGGCTGGTCTAGTTGATACCTCCCTATTTTAGCAGATTTAGATTTTGATCGTTTCCCCTTAATCGCCAATTCCAAACCATAACCAATAAAGTCTTCAAAAGAATTTTCTGGAGCGGAAATTTTATCGTTCTCAAAAAGCCAAAAAGCATCACTAGACCCTGTATCCAAGAGGAAAACCAAATCTTCTTGACTTTCATCATTAAATACAATTGGTAATTTTAAATGGGGTTTCTTTCTGATAAAGCGAAACTCAACTTCATCAAATCGCCTTAATTTTCTACTGAATTTTTCAGTTTGATAAATTCTCAAACTTCTTCGATGGTAGTTTAATCTAAAAATAAAGTCTTTAAAGAATTGATAACCAATTATTCCCTGGACATTGACGCCTAATTTCTTAGCTAGATCAAATCTTGGATCTACTATAAAGTAAACTTCTTGATCGTTTGCGGAAATTGGTCCAAAATCAATTACATTATTCAGTGTTCGATATGCTTTTACAGGTTCAGAACTACCTAGGCTTCTCAGAGAAATGTACTCTGCATTTTCCAATGCTGTAGAATCTTTGATTCGACCAAAAATTTTAGTTTTATTGACACCAGTATCAACCAAAAAATTGACAAATTCACCATTTAAAGTAGCTGAAAGTATAATCAAATTGTTAACCGATCTGAATTTTAAAGTGACAGCCCGCTTATCTTCATTATCAAATTGGAATTGACCTTGAGGATAAGCTGTATGATGGAAAAGAATGATCGAGAATAAATAAAGTAACAATTTAAATTTTGACATATCCAAATAAATATAATTCAAAATCCATTTGCAGAAATGATTTTAGTAACTATTTAGTTGTTTTTTACATGCTTTTCAACATTGTGAATCTTGCAGTTAGTATTAAAAATCACCACATTTGTAAAAAATTAAATTATGCCTAAATTATCCTTTAAAGGTCTTGAAATGCCTCAGTCACCAATTAGAAAATTGGCACCATTTGCTGATAGAGCTAAAGAAGAAGGTAAAAAAATATATTTTTTAAATATTGGACAACCAGACATTGCAACTCCTAAAGTTGCCTTGGATGCTGTTAAAAATAATGATTTGGATATTTTATCCTACAGTCCCTCTTCTGGTTTTGATTCTTACAAGAAAAAGTTAGCCAAATACTACATCAGCAATGGTATTGATATCACGGCCGATGACCTCATCGTCACCACCGGTGGATCCGAAGCTTTATTATTTACGATGGGAAGTATTACAGATCCTGGAGATGAAGTAATTATACCTGAGCCTTTCTATGCAAACTACAATGGATTTGCAGTAGCCTCAGGCGTTGTTGTAAAGCCTGTAGAATCTCATTTTGAAAATAATTTTGCTTTACCTCCCATAAGTGAATTTGAAGATCAAATTACAGAACGAACAAAAGCCATTATCGTTTGTAATCCTGGGAACCCAACAGGTTATTTGTACACGAAAGATGAAATTCAAAAATTAGCAGATTTGGCCTTAAAACATGATTTATTTCTTGTGGCTGATGAAGTTTACAGAGAATTTGTCTACGACGGAGTTGAACATCACTCCATCATGAGTTTACCAGAACTCAAAGATCACGCTATTATGATCGACTCAGTCTCCAAGCGTTACAGCATGTGTGGAGCTCGAATTGGCTGCATGGTATCAAGAAATAAGGAATTGATGGCTACAGCGCTTAAATTTGCTCAAGCAAGGCTAAGCCCACCAACTTTTGCTCAGATTGCTAGTGAAGCTGCTTTGGATACAAGCAAGGATTACTTTTTAGAGGTAAATAAAGAGTACACAGACAGAAGAGACACCCTTATTGAAGCTTTAGAAGCTATTGATGGTGTGAAGGTGGCAAAACCTAAAGGGGCCTTTTACTGTGTAGCTGAGCTTCCTGTGGAGGATACTGAGGATTTTGCTAAGTGGATGTTGTCAGAATTTGATGTCAATGGTGAAACTGTGATGGTTGCACCTGCCTCTGGCTTCTACTCTACTCCAAACACAGGATTGAATCAAATTCGAATTGCCTACGTGTTAGAAAAACAAAATTTATTAAAAGCAGTTTCTATCTTAAAAATGGCATTACAAGCCTATACCAGTAGATAAATGAAGCTTGAAAAAGATATTTCTTTAAAGCCTTACAATACCTTTGGCATTGATGTAAAAGCTCATCAATTTATTTCCGTTCAAACGGAAGAGGAACTCACAGAAATATTGAAACGGTTTTACGCTTCAGAATTATTTGTTTTGGGTGGAGGCAGCAATATGCTCCTTACCCAAAACATTAAAAAGACTGTTCTTCATATTAATCTAAAAGGAATTGACGTTGTAAAAGAAACTCCAGACCATGTTTTGGTAAGGGCTTATGCGGGTGAGAATTGGCATGATTTCGTTAGATTTTGTTTGGATCAGGATTACGGTGGACTAGAAAACCTATCGCTTATACCTGGGAATGTTGGGACTTCGCCTATTCAGAATATTGGCGCCTATGGGGTTGAACTAAAGGACGTTATGGAGTATTGTGAAACCATCAACAGACAAACGCTATCCAAAAAAACATTCTACACCAAAGACTGTGGGTTTGGCTATAGAGATTCCATTTTTAAATCTAAGTATAAGAATCAATACATCATTACAAGTGTGGTGTTTAAGTTATCAAAACATGATCACCAATTACAGATCGATTACGGTTCTATACAATCTGAGCTAAAATCTCAAAAAGTGAATTCGCCCACAATTCAAGATGTTTCCAAAGCTGTAATTTCCATCAGAGAGTCCAAACTGCCGAACCCAAAGGATATTGGAAATAGTGGTAGCTTCTTTAAAAATCCAATTGTGGCCAAGTCTGTTTTGTTAGCTCTTCAAAATGAGAATCCTGATATTCCATTTTATAAAATCGATGAGACTTCTGTAAAAATTCCTGCAGGATGGTTGATAGAAAAGGCAGGCCTTAAAGGGTATAGAAACGGAGATGCTGGCGTCCACAGCAAACAAGCTTTAGTTTTAGTAAATTATGGAACAGCAAGTGGAATGGATATAAAAAATGTTTCCAAACTGGTCAAAAAGGAAGTCAAAAAGAAATTTAATATCGCTTTAGAGACAGAAGTCAATGTCTTTTAGACTTTCAATCACCAAGCTTTCGTTAAAAAATGAAGATTATTTATCATTTCAGTTAGGATAAGTTCGACTTTTATTAAATTTGCACTATGAAATTATTATTAATAACAATTGTACTTTTAGGTCTGGCAGTAGCAGGGATTGCTATCAAAATTTGGGGTAAAAAAGATGGCAAATTTGCTGGAACCTGTGCGAGTCAGAGTCCTTTTCTAAACAAAAATGGTGAGTCCTGCAGCTATTGTGGTAAAACACCAGATGAGCAAACCGATTGCAATGGTAGCATAAAGACCAAATAATAATTAAAACTTCTGATGGTTGAAAATCATACTTTTCTTATATCTGATTTCAGCTATTTACAATTTATATCATCAATTTAGAATTGTTTATCTCATTAGAGGATTCCATAAGCAAAAGCTCACTCCGAAAGACATCCTAGAGCCTGTAAGTATTATCATCTGCGCTAAAAACGAACAAGAGAATATTTCAAAAAATTTAGATTCTATTTTGAATCAAAATTACCCTCAATTTGAGGTGATTATCGTTGATGATTGCTCGACAGATTCCACATCAACTATAGTGAAGGAATTTCAGAAGGACTATCCTCAGCTGAGATTACTTCAACCTGAGAACGCCCCTTCAAATTCCAAAAGAAATGCCCTCAAAACTGGGATCCTTACTGCCAAACATGAGATTTTATTACTAACGGATGCTGATTGTAAACCTTTATCTAAGGATTGGATTAAAACTATGTCCACAAGTCTATCCTCAGAAAAAGCATGTGTTTTAGGATACTCGCCCTACGTCAATTATCCTTCTTATTTGAATTTGATCATTCAATTTGAGACTTTTCAAACAGCAGGTTTATATTTATCGAGAGCCATAGCTGGTAAAGCTTATATGAGTGTAGGACGAAATGTGATGTACACAAAAGCCTTCTTTTTAGCTAATGAGAATTTTGAAAATGAAAGCCACCTGACTTCAGGTGATGATGATCTATTGATTCAAAACGTAAAGGAAGAATCTAAAATTACGGTAAATCTCAACCCAAAAAGTTTTGTTTTGAGTCAGCCTAAAAAAACCTGGAAATCCTGGTGGAACCAGAAGCTGAGGCATTATTCCACAGCCCCGCACTACAGCAATAACAGTCAAATTTATTTAGGACTCTATCACCTGTCGCAGGCTCTATTTTGGTTTGGTTTTCTGATTCTAATTTTTAGTGAATATTCCAAAGCAGTCTTATTTATTGTTCTGATTTCCATTACGATAAAGAGCGTTTTCATAGGTAGTTATGCAAAGCTTTTAAAAGTTTCAAAAGCAGTTTTATTTATATGGCCTATCTTAGAAGCAAGTTTACTTGGTTTACAACTGGGTTTAGGCATAAACGGAAGATTAAAAAAACAAAAGACGTGGTAGTTCAACCAGACATACAAGAGCTTATCAATAAGGCAAAACAAGCTGATCAAAAGGCTTTTAGGGTTTTGCTCAATTTCTTTTGGGAGGATGTATACAGGTTCCAGTTAAAGCGCACCAACGACGCCTATGAAGCTGAAGAAATTACTGTCCAAACTTTTGCCAGAGCTTTTGATAAGATTGACACCTACGAAGAAAGCTTTAAATTTAAAACATGGCTAATTGCCATTTCCAAAAACATCCACATTGACCAAACGCGTAAGCAAAAAATTAAAACGTCTGAAATTGATACGAGGAAAGTTTCACAAATAGCTGATATTGAACCGACAGTAGAAGACAAAATCATCAAAGAACAAAACCTCAGTAATCTTCTAAGTCAAATCAAAGAATTACAGCCACATTACAGAGAAGTGATTGAGCTGAGGTTTTTTAAGGAAATGAGTTACAAAGAAATCGCTGTCCGAACTGAACAACCTATCACCAATGTAAAAGTGAGATTACTGAGGGCCAAAAAGTTACTAGCTGAAATCATAAATCAAAAGCATAATACGCTTTAATTTATTAAATTTAGGTATAAAATTTCAATACAATGAAAATAGCTCTTATTGGCCTTGGGATTGGTCTATTCACTTTGTTTCAAGTATACATAGATAGACGCATCTTGATCATTACTGCTTCAGAAAATAATACTGAGTTTCAAAATTATCTAAATTGGGTAGATCGTAACTCTATGCTCATAGAAAAAAGAAGAACCGCTGTATATACGCTGGTAGATGGAGAGATTACAGCTATATTAAACTCCAGTGAACAAACCGATAAATTTTTAGAAAGACATAAAACAAATTATACTCAAACTTCTAATCCTAAAGCATATCTAATTGATCTGAATGGAAGTCTCTTAAGGCAGTATAACAACGTTTTTCAGCTTAGGGGCTTATTTGCCCTCATAGATGGAAGTCAAATGCGGTATTAGAAAAGCATTTGAACATCTGCTTTACAGAACATTCAAATATATATTTACTAACAGATTAATGGCATAGACGAATAATAAATTATGAAAACGAGTGTTGCTTTATTACTTTTTAGCTTGATAAACATGTTACAGGATTTTAATGATCGAAGAATAATAGTTCTCTCTGCTGATGACCTCAACTCGGAAGTCAAAGAACAAATTGATAAACTTAGGAAAAACCCTGTGAAACTTGAAGAAAGAAAGTTGGCTGTATTTACTTTAATCGATGGAGAAGTAACTTCTATTTTTAATGCTAGTAAAAACAGCAAAGCCTTCGTTGAGAACAACAAGAAAAGCTACCCGACTTCTTCATCTATTCGTGTGTTTTTAATCGGTCTCGATCGAACTGTAAAGCAATCATTTTCTGAAGTGATCGAACCCAGGAAAATTTTCGAAATTATAGACAGCATGCCAATGCGACGGGCAGAAATGAGAAGAAATTAAGCCTTAAGATAGGTCTCAATATTATTCAAAATTCTTGTTTTGATAGAAATGACATCTGCTTTTTGAAAGGTTTTTCCAGTGATATTTTCATAGAGCTCAATATACCTTTCGCTTATAGATGCAACGACTTCTGGAGTCAAATCTGGAATACTCTGACCTTCTTTACCCTGAAACCCGTTATCCATTAACCACTCTCTCACAAATTCTTTAGACAATTGCTTTTGCTTTTCACCCTTAGCCTGTCTTTCCTGGTAACCCTCTTTATAGAAATAGCGAGAAGAATCTGGCGTGTGAATTTCATCGATTACTACAATTTTTCCATCTGGAGTTTTACCAAACTCATACTTGGTATCTACCAGCAATAGCCCTCTTTTATCAGCTAATTCGGTTCCTCGCTGAAATAATTTTAAAGCGTAGTCTTCTAAAATCGCATAATCCTCCTCACTAACAATTTTTTGATTGAGAATTTCCTCTCTTGATATATCTTGATCATGCTGACCTTGGTCTGCTTTGGTCGTAGGAGTAATTATTGGGGTATCAAACTTTTCATTCAACTTTAAGCCTTCTTTAAATCTTACACCACAAAGTTCGCGTTTGCCAGCAAAATATTCTCTGGCGGCGTGACCTACCAAATAGTTCCTCACTACCATTTCAACTTTGAAAGGCTCGCACTTAATACCTATGCTTACATTTGGGTCTGGAGTGGCTTCAAGCCAGTTGGGTACAATATCTTCTGTTGCCTTGAGCATTTGGGAAGCAATTTCATTCAGGATTTGGCCTTTATAAGGAATCCCCTGAGGCAAAACCACATCGAAAGCACTTAGTCTGTCGGTAGCAACAATAACCATTTTGTCATTAGAAAGTGTATAGACTTCCCTAACTTTTCCTTTGTAAAAATCAACCTGACCTGGCAGCTGAAATTGAGTTGATAAAAGTGTAGCACTCATATTAATCTGGATTTTCTATAGCTTTATAAGCAGAAATTACTTTTTTCACGAGTCGGTGGCGAATCACATCTTTATCATCCAGATAAATCATGCCGATGCCTTTAATATCTTTAAGAACAAGAAGCGCTTCTTTAAGTCCAGAAATGGCACGCTTAGGCAAATCTACCTGACCTGGATCTCCTGTAATCATGAATTTAGCATTCTTGCCCATCCGAGTCAGAAACATTTTCATTTGTGGATGCGTGGTATTCTGTGCTTCATCCAAAATCACAAATGCATTGTCCAAAGTTCTTCCTCTCATAAAGGCCAAAGGAGCAATCTGAATCGTCCCTTTTTCAATATAACTTTCAAGTTTCTCCGGAGCAATCATATCTCGCAAGGCATCATAAAGCGGTTGCATGTATGGGTCGAGTTTTTCCCTCAAATCTCCTGGAAGAAATCCAAGGTTTTCCCCGGCTTCAACTGCAGGACGCGTTAATATAATTCTACGGACTTGTTTATTCTTTAGGGCTTGGACTGCAAGTGCAACCCCTGTATAAGTTTTACCTGTACCTGCAGGGCCTATAGCGAATACCATATCGTTGGTATTCATCAATTCTACTAATTTTCGCTGGTTGGCAGTCTGTGCCTTTATAAGCCTTCCTCCTATGCCGTGAACCAGAACATCTCCAGAAGAAATAGGCGCATCGTAATCGGCTTTGGATTGACTTGTGAGAATTCTTTCGATAGCATTCTCATCTAGTGAATTGAATTTCGAAAAATGATCGATTAGCATTTGAAAACGCTCTTCGAATTCTTCTAAGCGCTCATCATCACCAAAAACTTTTATTTTATTCCCTCTCGCTACAAGTTTAAGCTGCGGATAATATTTTTTAATAAGTTCGATATTAACATTATGGTGTCCAAAAAATTCCCTTGGGTTAATTTCTGAGAGTTCTAAAATAAGTTCATTCAAAAGCGCTGATTTTTGGTTAAAAATAATAAATTCGCATAGCAAATTTACGCATTTTTTTGACGAAAATGAGCTCTCAATTATTAACTGTCTATTAAATGCCTATCATTACACTCACTACAGATTTTGGACTTAAAGATCACTCCGTGGCTGCTGTGAAAGGCGCCTTGTTTAGTGAGCTTGAGCAAGTTCAAATCGTTGATATTTCTCATAACATCTCCCCTTTCAATTATACAGAAGCAGCCTACATCATCAAAAATGCTTATCATAATTTTCCAAAGAATTCTATTCATATCATAGGAGTGGATTCTGAATTAACTCCAGAAAATAAACATCTGGCCATTTATCTTGATGGTCATTATTTTATTTGTGCAGACAATGGTATTTTATCATTAATCGCTTCTGAAATAATGCCAGATAAAATTGTTGAAATCAACATCCATGATAATTTTGAAAGGAAATCTAAAATTCTGGATGTGTTCATCAGCGTTGCAGCACACATTTGCAGAGGAGGCGATTTGGACGTTATTGGAAAAACAATACAAGGGATGAATGAACTCACTCACGTTAAACCAATTGTAAACCAACAACAAGATCAAATTATAGGGCATATCATCTACATCGATAATTTCGGAAATGTAATTTCAAACATTAGCAGAAAACTTTTTAAATCTGTTGGGAAAGGTCGAGAAGTACTCATTTCTGCAAGATCTACTAAATTTAAAAATGTGTACTCCAATTATTCTGAAGCCATAAACTTTGAGATTCCCCGGGAAAACAGGGAAATGGAGGGAAAGAAAATTGCCCTCTTCAATTCATCAGATTTTTTAGAACTTGCTATCTATAAAAGTAATCCGTTAAGCGTGGGTTCTGCCTCAAGTTTATTCGGGATAAAATACTTAGACACACTCACCGTTAAATTTCTATAGAATGTTGATAAGAATAGTAAAAATGCAATTTGAGCCTGAAACCGTGGAAGATTTTCAAAATTTATTCCAACAGCATAAAGAAAAAATTCGTCATTTTGAAGGTTGCCGACGTTTAGAACTGTATCAGGACCAAAACAATTCGACTATTTTTTTCACTTACAGCTATTGGGAGTCTGAAACGCACCTTAATTCCTACAGACATTCCGCCTTATTTGCTGAAGTCTGGAAAGCTACCAAAGCAGGTTTTTCCAAAAAAGCGGAAGCCTGGAGCTTAACTAAACTTGTAGAATTAGATTGATATGTTAGCGATATTCAGCAAAGAGTTCAACAGTTTCTTTTCTAGTGCCATTGGCTTCATCGTGGTTGGACTTTTCTTAATTTCTATTGGAAGTTTGATTTGGATCATTCCTGGACCCTTCAATATTTTTGATTTAGGCTACGTTAATCTTATTCCGTTTTTTGAGGCTTTGCCCTGGGTTTTTGCTTTATTAATTCCTGCCATTTGTATGCGAAGCTTTTCAGAAGAAAAAAAACAAGGCACAATGGAATTGCTGCTCACCAAACCTTTAAGTCTGGATCAATTGATTGTTGGAAAATTTCTGGGTTGCCTTTGTTTGAGTATCATAGCTATCATCCCAACTCTCTTTTACTTGATCGGTTTAACGTCTCTTGCAGCAACAGATGTGACAGTGGATTACGGTGTCATTTTCAGTTCTTATTTTGGATTGATTTTATTGATGGCTTGCTTCACATCCATCGGAGTATTTGCCTCCTCCTTGAGCACCAATCAAATCGTAGCTTTCATTTCGGGAACCGTAATCAGTTTATTTTTATATTTTGGTTTTGATGGACTCAGCTCCATCTCAATGGGTGATTCACAACTATACGCCTTGGATTATTTAGGAATGAGCTATCATTTCAAAAGCATTTCCAGAGGGGTTCTGGATACTAGAAACCTCATTTATTTAGTAAGCATTACTGTTTTCTTTTTAGCACTTACTCGTTTTCAACTCAAATCACTTTCAGAATGAAAACAACAACGCTAAAAAAAATAGTCGGAATTCTAGCGGTATTGATTCTTTTGAACCTGATTGCGTCTCAATTCTTCGCTCGATTAGACTTCACAACAGACGGAAGGTATACTTTATCCAATTCCACCTTAGAACTGGTTGACTCAATTGAAAATCCAATCCTTATTCAGGTTTATCTCACCGGTGATTTGCCTTCAGAATTCAAAAGACTTCAAACAGAAGTCCGTTATATGATTGAGGAACTTCAGGCTTATAATGCCAATATCAAATTTGAATTTGTTGATGTTTTAGAAGGTGATCGTGATGCGATGCAGGTGGCGAACCAGTTCTATGAACTTGGCATGCCGCCGGAGTCACTTAACATAAGAGAGAATGGAAAATTGACTGAGCGGCTTATATTTCCATGGGCTGTTGCAAATATCAAAAACCAACAAGCCTCCGTTCAACTCCTTCAGAAAACATTGACCCAAAGCAATTCAGAATTAATTCAAAAATCAATTGAAAACCTGGAATATGCTTTTGTAGATGCCATCACCAAGTTAAGTCGCGAAAGGACCAAAAAAATTGCAATTTTAAAAGGTCAAGGTGAACTACAAGACAGGTACATATCCGATTTTTTGACCACACTGAAGGAATATTACCTCATCGCCCCCTTCACCTTGGACTCTGTGAGCAAAAACCCACAAAGGACTGTCGATTTACTCAAAACCTATGACCTTATTATTGACGCAAAGCCAACAAAAGCCTTTAGCGAAGAAAAGAACTATGCGATAGATCAATATTTGATGAGTGGCGGTAAAGCCCTATGGCTCACAGAACATGTCAATGTTGAAAAAGATTCGTTATACAGAGCTTCCAAGTCGGCTCTAGCCTTACCAACGGATTTGAATTTGTACAATTTATTTTTCAAATACGGAGTAAGAATTAATCCCCAATTGATTAATGATCTTTATTCTGCCCCCATAGTTCTGGCTTCTGGAAGTGGTAATTCTACTCAACTCTCTCGTTTCCCATGGTTTTATGACCCCTTAGGAAACGTAGGTCAAAAACATCCTATCACTAGTAATCTCAACCAAGTTAAGTTTGAGTTTGCAAACCCGATTGACACTTTAAAATCGAACTTGAAGAAAACCATTTTACTACAAAGTTCAGAGCTTTCTAGAAAGGTGGGGGTTCCTTCTGAAATTAATTTAAGTCAAATTACAGAAGAGCCAGACCCAAGATTATATACCAGTGGAAACTTTCCGATGGCAGTTTTGGTAGAAGGTCAATTTAGATCAGCTTTTCAAGCCAAACTAAAGCCGTTTCCACTCTCTAATCCGTTAGAAGTGAGTCCTGAAACTCAGCAAGTTTTTATTTCTGACGGAGATGTGATCAAAAATCAACTTCAATCTGGAAAACCACTTGAGCTCGGTTTTGACAGGTATACAGGACTAACCTATGGCAACAAAACATTTTTGCTCAATACAGTCAATTTTCTATTAGGCGATGAAGATTTGGTAAATACCAGAAATAAATCCATTAACCTGGATGAAATGGATCTTGATAAATTACAGAAAGATAAACTGACTTGGCAAGTTCTCAACTTAACAGTTCCTCTGCTATCTATCTTAGTATTCGGAGCGGTATTTTTCTTCTGGAGAAAGAAAAAATACTCTAAGCCCTAGCGGCGAAATTTATCTTTAGTTCTATGGACAATCAGATAGATTACGGGTAAAATTCCTAAAGAATTGACGAGTGCCAAGCCTATAAACCAAGCGATTTGTTTGCGTCTAGCCGATTGCCATAAGGTGATGAGTTTTAATACAGCATCAACGACAACAAGAAAAAGGATGACACCAATAAGAGTGGAATAGTCTTCGTAAAAGGCTTGAAAATCAGTCGAATGATTTTTCATGATATCAAAATTAAAATACAATTTAATATAAAATCGAAAATAAAATTTAAAAGGAGTTAGTAAAATGAGTTTACAAACCCATTAAAATTATAAATTTGTTGTTATGACCATTAATTGCAGAGGACGTTTATTGGATTTATCAACACCCAAAGTGATGGGTGTGCTAAATTTGACTCCCGATTCTTTTTATGACGGTGATAAATTCAAAACTAAAAAAGAAGCGCTTCTTCAAGTTGAAAAAAATATTCGCGATGGAATGGATATTTTAGACATTGGTGCATACAGCTCAAGACCTGGGGCGGATACTATAAGCGAAACAGAAGAATTGAATAGGCAAAGTTCAGTCTTAGCACAGGTTACCAAAGAATTTCCAGAGGTTCTCATTTCTATAGACACTTTCAGAAGCAACGTCGCCAAGGAAAGTCTGGACCAAGGCGCACATATCATCAATGATATTTCTGCTGCAAAGCTAGACCCGGGTATGCTAGATGTAATTGCTGAATACCAAGTGCCTTACATCATGATGCACATGCGTGGAACTCCGCAAACAATGAAAGAGCTAACGAAATATGATAACTTAGTAAAAGAAGTTATTTTTTATTTTTCCGAAAGAGTTGCGGAAGCCAGAAGTAAAGGTATTAGTGATTTGATTATTGATCCTGGATTTGGCTTTGCTAAAAACATCTCTCAAAATTTTGAATTACTCCATCATTTAAAGGCTCTCAAAAACCTAGATTTACCCATATTAACGGGGGTTTCCAGAAAATCCATGATTTATAAGACACTGCACATAGATGCTCAGGAGGCCTTGAATGGAACCACAGCCCTTAATATGGTAGCTCTGATGAACGGGAGTTCTATCTTGAGGGTTCATGATGTGTTTGAAGCCAAACAATGCGTTACCTTGTACCAAAAATTGATCGAAAACTAAAGTATGCTAGGATTAGATTTTTTAGAATTTAGATTTTTAGATATCCTGGATATCCTGCTTGTAGCGGTACTTTTATATTACATATACAAGCTCGTCAAAGGTTCTGCAGCTATCAACATTTTTATTGGTATTGTGATCATTTACTTGATCTGGAAACTTACACAGTTACTTCAGATGGAAATGTTGAGTAGCGTTTTAGGTGAATTTATTGGGGTCGGTATGTTTGCACTCATTGTGGTTTTTCAGCAGGAAATCAGGAAATTTTTATTGATGATCGGCTCCACAAACTTTAGTGGTAAAAATAATTGGTTTCAACTTAAATTTTCCAATCGCGAGAACATGACTCAGGATTATGTTGACATCATTGTGGATGCTTGCAGAAAATTGGGAACTACCAAAACTGGAGCTCTTATCGTGATTAAAAGAAATACAAAACTTGATTTTGTAAAAAATACAGGCGATTCTATGGACATCAAAGTCAATAGACCCATTATTGAATCCATCTTTTATAAAAATAGTACGCTACACGATGGGGCCATAATCATTGAAGATGGAAGAGTTACCGCTACTCGTGTCATACTCCCTGTGAGTAACGATAGAGATATTCCCTTAAGGTTTGGCTTAAGACACCGGGCTGCCGTTGGTATAAGTGAAAAAACCGATGCTGTAGCTTTAGTGGTCAGTGAAGAAACCGGTCAGATTTCCTATCTCAAAAACGGTGAGTTTAATATTTTTGACGATTTAGAAAAACTATCCGAACAAATAAAGAAAGACCTTAGCTAGTTTACTTCTTCATGCTGAAACTGAGCTTCGTATAGATTTCTGTAATAGCCATCTGTTCGTTTCAGTAATTCAGAATGAGTGCCCGTTTCCACTATTTTACCAAGATCCATGACAATGATTTTATCTGCATTTTTGACGGTGGCTAAACGGTGTGCAATCACAATAGAAGTTCTGTCTTTGGTCAGTTTTTCTGTCGCATCCTGAATGAGCTGTTCGCTATAACTATCTACCGAAGAAGTGGCTTCATCCAACACTAATACACTAGGATTGGAGACATAAGCTCTTAAGAAGGCGATCAATTGTCGCTGCCCAGAAGATAGCATCACCCCTCTTTCTTTGACATTATACTGGTAGGCATTTGGTAAGGTAGAAATAAAATCGTGAACGCCAATTTCTTTGGCTGCTGCAATCACTTGCTCTTCTGTAATGCCATCTTTATTTAAAGTGATGTTATTCAAAATACTATCTGCAAAAAGAAATACATCTTGAAGAACAACAGCAATCTCGCTTCTTAAAGATGCCAACTCGTAATTTTTTAGATCCTCTCCGTCTACTTTGATGACTCCACTTTTTATTTCGTAAAACCGACTTAGCAAATTGATTACCGTGCTTTTTCCAGCTCCTGTGGCCCCAACAATAGCAATGGTTTCACCAGGCTGAACATCAAAAGAAATACCTTTTAAAATCTCTTCATCCGGAATATAGTTGAATCTGACATCCTCAAAGGAAATATGACCTTTTAACCTTTTTGGAATGATCGTTCCAGAATTCTCAATTTGTGCGTCGGTATCCAGTATGTTGAAAACTCGATTGGCTGCCACCATACCCATCTGTAAGGAATTGAATTTATCTGCAATTTGACGTAAGGGCCGGAAGAGCATCTGTGCCAATTCGATAAACATGATAATAATACCTAAGGAGAGTTCGTCTGATTCTACCACTCGCAAACCTCCAAACCAAACAATCAAACCAATGGTAATGGAAGTGGACATCTCTGATATTGGAAAGAAAATCGCGTTATACCAAACGGTTTTTATCCAGCCTTTTCTATGTTTCCTGTTGATGTCTTTGAATCGATTATATTCTTCTTTTTCTCTATTGAAAATCTGAACGATTTTCATACCTGTGATATGTTCCTGGACGTAAGAATTTAAGTTGGAGACCTGAGTCCTGACCTCTTCAAAGGCGACTTTCATCTTCTTTTGAAATACCCGAGTAGCATATATAATAAATGGCAGAACAGTTAATACCAAAAGCGTAAGCTGCCAACTTTGCCACAACATAAAACCGAGCACAACTACCATTTTGAGCAAGTCGCTGATGATCATAAACAAGCCCTGACTAAAAATACTAGCTATGGTTTCGATATCGCTCACCGCCCTGGTAACCAGTCTTCCTACCGATGACTTATCAAAATATTGCATCTTGAAATTCATCATGTGTTTGTAGAGTTTCACACGGATATCCCGAATCACCTCTTGGCCCAACCAATTGGCAAAAAATATAAAGCTAAACTGGAAAACAACTTCAGCAATGAGCACCACCAGCATAGAACTTACATAAAAAACGAGGTTGTCTGCATCGTTGGCTGTAATCCCTTTGTCTATAGTCAACCTCAAGAGATAAGGTCTTAAGACACCAAGTCCAGATAAAGCAATAGCCGCAAATCCAACAAAATAAAAAGTCTTTTTGTATGGGTCTGTGAACTTTAAGAGTCGCTTAAAAAGTTTAGTATCAAATGCGTTACCGCTTTTATTTTCCATTAGTTAATTTATCGAAGTCATTTACAGGATATTCTATGTCTTTGAGTACCAACGCATGTGCCGGAACCGATTTTCCTGCTCTGGATCGATCCTGAGCCAGTATGATTTCGTTGAAATCATCTACAGAAATTTTGTTGAGCCCTACTTCTACTAAAGTTCCCACAATAGCTCTTACCATATTTCTCAAAAACCTATTGGCCGAAATTTCAAAAACCAGATGATATCCTCTTTGATGCCAAACTGCTTTTTTTATTTCGCAATCAAATGTATAAACATCAGTTTTAACTTTAGAAAAAGATTTGAAATTTTTATGATTATATAGGAGATTTGATGCCTTTTGCATGGCATCAACATCCAATTCATTGATTACAAAATAACTTCTCCCTACAGAAAAGGGATCTTTGAACTGAACAATGGAATATTCATAAGTTCTAGAGACCGCATCAAAACGAGCATGAAAGTCATCTGCTACTCTTTTTACTTCATAAACAGCAATGTCTTTAGGTAAAATTTTATTTAGTTTAAAAACCAATTTCTTATCATCAGTGATTATTTGTTCACTATCAAAATGTGCTACATAACCAGAAGCGTGAACCCCGGTATCGGTCCGCCCTGCCCCTACCACATCTATGGATTCCTGAAGGGCAGTTTCGAGCGCGTGATTCACTTGTGACTGAACACTAATCATATCTAGTTGTTTTTGCCAACCATGATAATTTGTTCCTAAGTAAGAAAGTTTGAGATAATATCTCACTGGTAGAAAATTTTGAATCGCAAATATAGCAATAGAGAATAGACCAAAACCTAAAGCTTTATTTATCTTGCTTCGAAAAAATAATGGCTAAAGCGATTTTGCTCTTAAGCGATACACACGGATATGTGGACGATAGAATTTTGGAATGGGCCTCCAAAGCAGATGAAGTCTGGCATGCTGGAGATATTGGAGACCACAGTGTTACCGATGCCTTAAAGGCCGTGAAACCACTTAGAGCGGTATTTGGAAATATAGATGGGCATGAGCTCCGGAGTGAGTTCCCGTTGAACCAGCGTTTCATGTTGGAAGGTGTGGATGTGTGGATAACCCACATTGGCGGATATCCCAACAGGTACAGCAGGGAGGTAAAAGAGGAAATCAAACTCAATCCTCCAAAACTTTTCATCAGTGGGCATTCTCACATATTGAAGGTAATGAATGATAAAAAATTGGGCTTACTGCACATGAACCCCGGGGCAGTTGGGATTCATGGATTTCATCAAAAGCGAACCATGCTTAGATTTAAATTGGATGAGGGAGTCATAAAAGATTTGGAAGTCATAGATTTTGGTAAACGCGGGCATAAAAAGAATGTCTAATTAGCAATTATTAATTTTGAATTGGTAATTAAGTTAAGACTTAGATCTGGGAAAAAAGATTTCTCGTCCCTAGCTTTGTCGACATGACAAACTTCTTCTTCCCTTGAGGGAAGACCGAGATGGGTGTTT
>CAZOAD010000001.1:50372-56092 GCA_964577705.1 uncultured Mesohalobacter sp. | reverse complement strand
AAAAAACCTCTATAAACACAAAAAACCCCGAGTGGCTGCTCGGGGTTTTTCTGCACTAACATTACTAAGATTTCAGGTTTATCGCAATCGATCCACAGATTTTACAAGATCTTCGTCCTTCTTGATAGCCTTGTTGGCTAGAGCAATAAAAACGATAGAAATTATTGGAAGAAGCATCCCAATACCCTTCTCCGAGATATCCATCTCTCCAGGTAAACTTAGCGTCCAATATGCGAAAACACCTACTAAAACAAAGTTCAATATGATATTAATTCGTCCTAAGACAAATTGACGTTTTCTTTTTTTAAATGAAAATAAAGTGATGAACGATATCAAAACTGATAAGGAAAACAAAGATATAGCTACAGGTTGAGATAGCGCATAGATTTCCACATTTTCTGAGGATATCCATAAAGGCAAGTAAAAACTAAGCACTCCATTGAGAAGAATGGCAACAAGTAGGTAAAGGCTTTGTATTCTCTGTATCATGAGCTAATCATTGAACAGCAAAAATAATAGAATATTTGAGAATTAATATTTATAAATAAAATAAAGTTGTATAATTGCAATGTCTTCGGACTTACGCTTTCCTAAGCGTTTACAAATCATCAACTTAAATTCGAATCTCCCTCGAAACTATTTAATTTCAAAAAATATCAATGTTAGAAATTATTGAACTAAAGTCTAGAAAACTTTCAGACTTACAAGAAATTGCAAAAGAATTAAAAGTTCCAAAATTTAGAAGTCTAAAAAAATTAGACCTCATCTACCAGATTCTGGACTATCAAGCAGCGAATCCTGAAAAGATGAAAGAAATTTTGAGCAAAGAAAAAGAAGGTCAAGCTTCTGCTTCTAAAGCAAAGGATTCCAATTCAACTACAGAAGAAAATAAATCTGAACCTACTCAGGATAAAGAAACCAGTAAGGATCAACAGGCTTCTAAAAAACCTAGAAAAAGGGTTCAAAAAGGAGAGCCTAAAAAGGCCCCTAAAAATCCTTTTGAAGCCAACGATAAATCTAAGCAGGAAGATAAAAAGCCTCAGCAAGCAGATAAAAATAAGTCTGGAGAAAATTCTACAACTAAAGCTTCTTCTCAACCAGATCAGTCTACAAAAGCTTCTCAAACGACAAAATCTAATCAGGATAAGAAGTCTACCCCACAGCATAAAGAACCAAAAGAAAAAAAGGTTCCTCAGCATAACCACCCCAACAAGGACAATTCACAAAAAAATTCTCCTTCTCCAAAACCACAGCATCCAAAACAACAACACCCGAAGCCCAAAAACGATTCTAAATCCAAGGATAAAAATGGCAATAGGGATAACCGAAATAAATATAAGGATCCAGACTTTGAGTTTGACTCTATCATAGAAAGTGAAGGAGTTTTGGATCTTATGCAAGATGGGTATGGATTCCTGAGGTCATCAGACTATAACTATTTATCATCGCCTGATGATATCTATTTGTCTCAGTCTCAAATTCGCCTTTTTGGATTAAAAACGGGAGATACTGTTCTTGGCGAGGTAAGACCTCCAAAGGAAGGTGAGAAATATTTCCCCTTAATTAAAATTAAAAAAATAAATGGCCTCGATCCAAAGATTGTAAGAGATCGTGTATCTTTTGAGCATTTAACACCGCTTTTCCCACAAGAAAAATTCAATCTTGCCGATAAGCAAAGTACCTTGTCTACTCGTATTATCGATTTGTTTTCTCCGATAGGAAAAGGACAACGGGGTATGATTGTGTCTCAGCCTAAAACAGGTAAGACCATGTTGCTAAAAGACATTGCCAATGCTATCGCCGCTAACCACCCAGAAGTCTACCAAATCGTTTTACTGATTGATGAACGACCAGAAGAGGTTACGGATATGCAACGTAATGTAAGGGGCGAAGTGGTTGCCTCTACCTTCGATAAAGAAGCACATGAGCACGTACGTGTAGCCAACCTGGTGATAGAAAAAGCCAAGCGTTTGGTAGAGTGCGGTCATGACGTGGTTATCCTTTTGGACTCTATCACACGTCTTGCCAGAGCTTACAATACAGTACAACCCTCTAGTGGAAAAGTATTGAGTGGTGGTGTGGATGCCAATGCATTACATAAACCAAAACGCTTTTTTGGTGCAGCTCGTAACATAGAAAACGGAGGCTCTCTCTCTATCATAGCTACGGCCCTTACCGATACCGGATCCAAAATGGATGAAGTCATCTTTGAAGAGTTTAAAGGAACTGGTAATATGGAGCTTCAGTTGGATAGAAAAATTGCCAACCGACGTATTTTCCCTGCGATCGATCTGACTTCATCGAGCACGCGAAGAGACGACTTGCTGTTGGGCGATGATCAAATCCAGAAAATGTGGATCATGAGAAAATATTTAGCTGACATGAATCCCGTGGAAGCGATAGAATTCCTCAACCAACGTATCAAAGACACCAAGTCCAACGAAGAGTTTTTGATGTCGATGAACGGTTAATTGATCTTAAAAAACAAAAAGTAAATCCCTAAATGAAAACTCATATAGGGATTTTTTCATTTAAATACTCAGGCTTTTATAGATTTTTTACATAAATCATAACCGTTAGTATTTGTCGGAATTTTACAACCCGAACTTGTCTATAAGAGGTATTTTGCTGTCAAATTCAGCATAATGGAATTTATTAATGATGTTAATTTCGAACACTCATTTTTTAAAGATATAATTAGAATTAATTACAAAGCTGATATGCCATTACAGTGCATTAACGACTATGGCTATAGCTACATTATGTTTCGTTTTGGGGATCTTGAAGCTTATGATTATCAGAATAATTTAGTTCCCGTCCCAAAAATCTTTGTGAAAGGCACTGGAGATTATTTCAATATCAAGGCCTATAAGGACAGTACCTGGATTTCAATTGAGTTACCCACTCATAGCTTTCATAACATCACCAAGCTTATTGCAAAGAACTATAGAAATAAATTGATCGATTTGTACGACTATGTGGACTCATCTATTTTGGATGAGCTTTATAACGAGATGCATGGAAATCAAACTATTGAAAGCCTAACACAATCACTAGATAAATATCTCCATAAATTTTACAGCAGCTGGAACTTAAATTTGAATTCTACGTTGATTGTCGATTATATCTACAGACAAAAAGGAATATTACCAGTATCCATGCTCAGTGAGAAGTTTCCTTACGGAGAGCGCAGTATAGAACGTATGTTCAATACTGAAGTAGGATCTACCCCCTACCGGTTTATTTGTTTAATCAGGTTCAACTTTATCATTCGTGAGCTAGAAAAGCAAAATTATATAAGCATGGAGGAATTGATTGAAAGATACAATTATTACGATCTCTCTCATTTTGAAAAAGACTTCAAAAAGTTTCTAGGTCAAAGTATAAATAGTTATAAAAATGACTTTAATCCTTTGTTATCTCAGGCCTTACAACGAGAATACAGTAAGTTTTAATTAGAATAACAGAAATTATTAATAAATGAATACGCATTGAAAAACAGATCATCCTATTGGCTTTAAAGTAAAAGCCTCTATCTTTTTTCAATTAAAACCGTCATAGCTGGCGGTTTTTTTATTTATTCAAAAAAAACAGCAGCAAGGTGCTGATAATGGTAAAGGTTTATAGCGTTCGATACCTAAAACACTACTATCAATATAGGGGTTTTTAGCTCAAATCACCTCTTTCTTTTCCAAAAATTGACTAGAGTATTCTATATAATTTCTTTAGGAGAATTACTTACAGGAGTTATAAGCTTTCACCAGCTTAAGCAAATCTTCTTGCTGGTCTAAAGGCAGGGAGAGTTTGAGGTTGCTCATCATCCTCAGTGGCCTGGAGGAGGCGTCCTGTCATCGCACTAAGACTAAACCCGCCTTCTGGAGTTAATTCCACTCCACCACCAGCAAACTGATGACCGTTTAAGGTATAAGGCGAAAAAGTCATAGTCACATCCCCGATATGACTTTGTATCCACTTGTACTTGGGATGCAGGCTTATTCTATTGAATTTAAATGGCGTTTCATAGCCCAACTGACTTTCCTGATTGGTGAGGCTATAGCTTACCGGCATGGTAAAAGACAGCCAAGTGACGTTGAGAAACCCCTGTAAAAAGTAGGTAAAGGGCTCTCGAGCATCTCTTCCATTGGAATTATAAAAAATAGAATTGGCCGACAAACCTCCATTGATGCGTAAGGGACTAGTCCTAACCTTTTCCAAAGTACGACTGCCAAAGTTTTCCAGATCCTGAGCCTGAGCTGACTCAGTTGACAAAAGACAGGCCCACAGGAATAGAAGAGAAAAAATAGGATGAAGCGATGGTAATTTTAGGATCAAAAAATTGGTTTTTATAGGTTGATGAGGTTTATGTTAATTTTAAATCTACGCTATATAGAGATTAATTATATAAATATAATTAATCTCTTTTTTATCTTTTTTTGCTGTCATGAGCGGGAGATTAACATTAGCTTGTCTTCTTTCTATTTTATAATACTATTATATTCGTCAGGGGCTATACGCTGAGCTTCCCTCAAGAATTGTATTTGCTGACTCGCATATTTTGACATTTCAAGTCCCTTATTACTTCCAAGCTCATAACCAAGCCAATAAACTCTTTTAATAAACTCCTTAATAGAATCCGACGATTCATTACCACTAGACAAAGTATCTAGCCCATTTTTAATTAATTGACATTTCTTCATAACAAGATTTTCCTTAACTGGATAACCAGTTATATCAATAGCATCAATTTTTTCAATTAAAAGCTTTAAAGTCATTCTATGGAAGTATAGTTTCTATTTTTGTTATTTCCCATTTGGAAGAATTTAATATAAATGATTGTGTTGCTCCTCCTATTTCATTATTCCTTCACATCATTTTCTGGTATATCGAGATGACGAAGATTGTATTTAATGATAACTTCACTAGCTGATAGATCATCGACTCGAATATCCTCATAGGCTTGTTTGGAAATTTCAATCTTTCTAGAACCACCGCCATGTGTTGCCTTCTGATACTTCATGAAATAACGTCCATTTTCATCCGTTGCTATTAAGCCACGACCATAATATTTGATAGGAGTATTGCGGTAATTCGTTGGATCTAATGATACTTTTTTAGACTTCCCAATATGCCTGTAATCGTAAAGATTGTACTTATCAAACAAGGACTTTAAATCTATATTTCCATTCTTAGCATCGTTATAAATTTCTTCAGATATATAGACCATTCCTCCAGTCTCACCAATAAGACCGGCTTCATAAAAAATGGAATACTTTCCATTTTTTGTACTAATTAGATCCCAACCATTAAACTTTATAACCATAGAGACTATTCAAATAACCTTTCAAATTCACTGACCGTAGTTAAATCAAGTGTAGCTTCTGGCATCCCCCCAGAAGTTTTACCTCCAGGTATCCAGTTGTTATTAGCTCCTGCACCCTCATTTCCTGTTGGCATTTTGAACGAACCAACATCCTCTTGTTTTACAAGAGCAAAAACGACATCATCACCAAGGTCGCCTTCACCATCTGTGTCTCCAGCATCCTGTGCAAATGTTGAAATAGAGATTAAAAATAAAATCATGATTTTCTTCATTGTTTATTCTGTTTTTCTAGTTGTTTAACTTTTTTATGAACATAATATCGGAATACCCATAATAAAATAATAGGTATAATTCCAAAGACGATATAATTAACTATTCGCCTTTGATATTTTTCTTTTGG
>CAZOAD010000001.1:0-50272 GCA_964577705.1 uncultured Mesohalobacter sp. | reverse complement strand
CGCAATTGCCCAAGTCTTCTTTGTTTTTTAGTCATAGGTTAGATGTAAATAAACACTATTGATATTTCTCCAAAAGCTTACTCCATTCCATTGTTTTCAAGGTACTCACAAGGATAGGGTTGATTTGTGACAACAAGTCAGAATCTTTAGGAAAACTATAGCTATAATAATCTTTTTTAAGACTTTGAGAAAGCAGTTCGATTTCACCAGAAAGAGCTCTGCGACGAATCTCATAACTGATGATGGGTTCGTCATAAACAAACAGCTCTGCCTCATTGTCCAGTAGCTTTTGGAGTCCTTCTCTCTCATCGAAAACAGTTTGTTTTTCAATGCCGTAAAGATTCAATAATTCTTCTGCACTTGAATTGGCAACGGTAAAGGTTTCAAATTTCTCTAAATCTTCAATCGATGTGATGCTATTATTTATACCCTGTACAGTTAAGGCAGAGGCGATCCCGGCTGTAAGGCTCGATATCATAATAATCGCTGCAAACATCCAGATCAGGCCAACAATTCTTCCCCCGGTGGTTTGTGGCGATCTGTCCCCATAGCCTACGGTCGTCATGGTCACAGCGCTCCACCAAAACCCTTCTTTGATACCACTTAGCCCTTTTCCTCCAAATTCTTCTTTGTTTTTATGTCTCTCAAATAGCCATACCAGCACTCCAAAAATAAAGATAACGGTTATCAATATCAGTACTGCAGAAATAAATTTCCAACTCCAAAGATTCTTAATAAATACCCAGGTTTGATTTTCGGATCGTTTGGCCACAGCTGTTTTTGAAATAAAATAGGGTTGTGAAAAGTCCAGACGATTCATCCGACTATCGGTCACTGTTACCGGGTTTATGCTAAAATCGACCTCCCCTTTTTCTATAGCTTCCAACAGATCTTTTAGAGACTCATACTGGATATACTCGTAAGATTGCTGGAAGTTCTTATTAACCAATTCCCAGGATGAAATACTTAGGCCGCTGAAGTTCTCATTATTTTTCATCACAAATGGAGGAGTCACAAAAACGCCAATTTTTAGTTCTTTGGTTATATTGGTCAAGGTGTCTTTTTGGGCAAAACTATTCGAGAAATAGAATAAAAAGGCAATGATCAATACGCTTGAAATAATTTTCATAGTCTATAAATTTCAAATTCGATATTACTAAAATTATAGGCCAAAACCAATTTACTTCATTGCCCTGTTCAATACAAGTTGAGCATATTAGTGAACTAAATCCTGTAATTCCAGGGATAGCTTATGATTGTATTAACTAAGTTAAAAGAATAGTTTGTGTATACTAGGAAAAATTGATTTATGAAAAATAACTACAAAACTTTAGGACTCGTTGTCACTTTAGCCTTAGTCTCTATTCTTTCAGGATGTAAAAATGATAAAGAGGAAAAAATCCTTGTGACTCTGGAAGTAACGGCAACCGCCTACAACTCTGTAGAAAGCCAGACTAAAAAAGGAAACATTGGACTTGCAGCTTGGGGAGATACGTTGGTTCCAGGTGAAAAAGCCATTGCTGTTTCACGTGATCTCATTAAAATGGGATTAAGTCATAAGGATAGCGTCAAAATAGAAGGCCTCGATGGAAATTATGTAGTTAAAGACAAAATGAACAAACGCTGGGAGAAAAAAATTGATGTGTACATGGGCCTGGACGAAGAAGCAGCCAGAGATTGGGGCAAAAAGAACGTTACTATTTACTACTACGAAGAAGATTCCACCAAAATTAAACAGCTCAGCAAATAATCTACAGTATTATGCTCTGATAGATGGAAGAAAAAGCCATGTCCTTAATTTGATAAAAGACCTGACTCCTGCTCTTCAATAATATTGACATCTATTAATTTGTCTGCTTTTACCAGCAACGCTTTTGAATCTGTTGTTAAATTTTGTAGATATACCTTTTTGTCGACTTTTTGATAACGTTCAGTGATCTTATTAAGCGCTTCGATGGCAGACATATCTACCACTCGACTCTCTTTAAAATCGATGATAATTTCTTTCGGATCATTCATCACATCAAACTTATCTGCAAACACTGTTGTTGACCCAAAAAATAAGGGTCCGTAGATTTCATAATGCTTTGCTCCATTATCATCTATGCGTTTTCTGGCTCTGATGCGCTTTGCATTATCCCAGGCAAACACCAGAGCAGCGATGATGACACCTACCAATACAGCCAAAGCTAAGTTGTGGAGTATGATGGTCACTAAAGTAACCAGTACCATCACTAAAACATCAGATTTTGGCATACGTCTAAAAGTTTTTAAGCTAGCCCACTCGAAGGTACCAATCGCCACCATAATCATAAGTCCGGTAAGTGCAGCCATAGGCATTTGCTCTATAATGCCAGATCCGAACATGATAAACGCCAGCAGAGCAACAGCGGCAACAATACCCGATAGTCTTGCCCGAGCTCCATTGGAAATATTGATCAAACTTTGTCCTAACATGGCACAACCACCCATTCCAGAGAAAAAACCCGAAATAATATTGGCACTTCCCTGAGCAATCGCTTCCCGGTTTCCATTCCCTCTGGTTTCTGTAATTTCGTCTACGATATTTAAAGTTAAGAGGCTTTCAATAAGACCAACGCCTGCAATAATAGCTGAATAAGGTAAAATCACTAAAAAGGCTTCAAACGTAAAAGGAAAATCTGGAATATGAAATGGAGGAAAACCTCCACTAATTGAAGCTAAATCCCCAACTGTATTGGTAGTAATGTCACCAAAGTATACTATTCCAAAAACAACCAAAATAGCCACCAAAGAGGCAGGCACTGCACGGGTCAGTTTCGGCAATAACCAGATGATGAGCATTGTCAATATGACCAGGCCTAATATGATAAAAAGGTTGGATCCTGTGAGCCAAGCTCCGGAAGCATCTTTAAACTGATCCAACTGCGACATAAAGATGATAATGGCAAGCCCGTTGACGAATCCAAAAATAACTGGATGTGGCACCAGGCGCATGAGTTTACCTAGCTTTAGCATACCTGCTCCTGCTTGTAATATCCCAGCCAGTATGACGGCTGCAAAAATATATTCAACTCCATATTCCATTGAGAGACTCACCAGTACAACAGCTACTGCACCTGTAGCTCCTGAAATCATACCAGGTCGCCCTCCGAAAATTGAGGTGACCAATGCCATCACAAAAGAAGCGTATAAACCTGTAAGTGGTGATAGGCCTGCTATAAAAGAGAAGGCAATGGATTCTGGGATCAATGCCAAAGCAACTGTAAGCCCAGACATGACCTCTATTTTGTAATCTACTTTTTGTTTAAAATCAAATAAATTGAATAATTGCTTCATCTTCCTGTTTAAAATTTAACGCATCTGGAAAAGAGAGTTCATCCAGAGGGTTTAATCCCGAATATACTTTTATATCCAAGTTGCAAAAGTTTGCAAATTTATAGGTTAAATTAGAACTGGAAGCGTTTTCACTTATTTTTTAAAAAATGAAAATATGATCTGTAATACTTTGTTTTACAAAGACTTACTAGCCTTTAATCTGATTTAATGGACTTATAATTTCGATATCCTGAAATTGAATAGCTGCTTTAACGATAGAGTTGATAGATTCTTGAAGTGCTTTTATAATGTGAGATTTTAGCTCGTTTTTATGATGTACAATGCTAATTTCTCTAGAGGGATAAGGTTTTTTAAAGAATTTGACGTTCTTTTGCTTGCCTTGTTTAAGGTCTAAAGTATGAAGGTATGGGAGTAGAGTCATGCCTAAACCCTCATCAGACAATTTAATCAGAGTTTCGAAACTTCCACTCTCCAAATAAAATCCTCTTTGGTCTGGAAGGTTTTGAACACTTTTACACAAATTGAGAATATTATCCTTAAAACAGTGACCATCTTCCAAAAGAAGGACCTCGTCCACATCCAGGTCTTCGGCTGTAATATCTTTCTTATGGAATAAGCGATGTTGTTCTGGGATATAAGCCATGAAAGGCTCATAATATAAAGGTTTTTCTTTTATTTTCTCATTGCCAAGCGGAGTTGCTGCTATACCCGCATCCAAATGCCCCTCTATGAGCTTTTCAATGATGGCTTCGGTGTGAAGTTCTTCAATTTTCAAATTGATTTTTGGATACTTTTTTACAAAATTATTTAAAAACATAGGTAACAATGTGGGCATAACTGTAGGGATAATTCCTAGCTTAAACTCTCCACCCACGAATCCCTTTTGCTGATCTACAATATCCTGTATCCTAACGCTTTCATTGACAATATTCTTAGCTTGCTCGATGATCTTTTCTCCTACGGGAGTAAGTTTAATAGGCTTTTTGGTTCTATCAAATATTTTTACGTTCAATTCTTCTTCCAGCTTTTGCACTTGCATACTCAGGGTAGGTTGAGTAACAAATACTTTTTCTGAAGCTTTGGTGAAGTTTTTATATTCTGCTACCGCTAGAACGTAGGTAAGTTGCGTAATTGTCATGGCCAATTTTTTTTTAAAAATACAATACTATTAGAAAATCTAATACTTCTTCAAGCTTTTATTCTGATAAATTATACATATGATTAGTATGGATCAACATTGGTAATGACCTTCACAGCTCTAAATTGAGCCACTGCCTTAAATTTATCTATTCCTGCTTTGACGTATGATTTTGTTTTAGCTAAAGATTGCTCCTGCGGAATTTTAATCAGCACATTCTTATGATACTCGTTCCTTATCCTGGATACAGCAGGAAATTCTGGACCTAACACATGATTTGAAAAAATCTGTTTATAGTACAAGGCCAGCCAGTCTGAAGCTTCGTTGAGCCTGTTTAAGTCTCTGGACTTAAAAGTTAATTTTATCATTCTAAACAGAGGTGGATACTTAAAATGCCGTCGTTCATCCAGTTGTTCTTTGAACATTTCTTTGTAACTATTGGTAGTGACTTGTTGTAAGATGCGGTGGTAAGGGTTGTAGGTTTGAATAAGAACTTGACCTTGCTCTTCTGTTCTCCCTGCTCTCCCAGCTACCTGGACAAGGAGTTGAAAGCTTCTCTCATGTGCTCTGAAATCAGGGAAATTAAGTAAACTGTCGGCATTCATAACGCCCACGAGTTTTACATGTCTAAAATCAAGGCCTTTGGTCAGCATTTGGGTGCCTACCAAAATGTCGATCTCTCTATTTTCGAAAGATGAGATAAGTTGCTCATAGGCATATTTACCACGTGTAGTGTCCAAATCCATTCGTTTGATAGTTCTGTCTTCAAACAAAGCATTGAGCTCGGTTTCTATTTGCTCAGTACCAAAGCCTTTGGTACTGACATCAGTAGAACCACAAGCCATGCATTTGGTTTGCATAGCAATATTGTAACCACAGTAATGACATCTTAGCTTATTATTGTTCTTATGGTAAGTAAGACTTACATCACAGTTGGGACACTGCGGGGCATGTCCACAGGTGTTGCATTCCAGAATAGGAGAATATCCTCTTCTGTTTTGGAATAAGATGACTTGCTGCCCTTCTTTCAAGGTAGATTCGATGGCTTTGAGCAGAGTGTCGGAGAAATGACCAGTCATTTTCTGCTTTCTATTCTGATCTTTTAAATCTATCAATTCCACTTTGGGTGGCATCACGTTTCCGTAACGCTTTGTCATCTCTGCGAAAGCGTATTTACCTTGCTTTACGTTGTAAGATGTCTCTAAACTTGGGGTTGCCGTTCCTAGTAAGGTTTTTGCCTTGAAAAACGAAGCCATCACAATGGCTGTATCTCTGGCATGGTATCTTGGCGCAGGATCGAACTGCTTAAAGCTACTTTCATGAGATTCGTCTACTACTATAAGTCCAAGGTTTTGAAAAGGTAGGAAAATAGAAGACCTTGCTCCTATAACTATCTTACCCTTGCTTTGGTCTCGGATATGCCTGTACACTTCTACTCTCTCGTTCACAGAATATTTACTGTGATACACCAACACTTCATCCCCAAAATAAGACTGCAATCGCTGTATGAGTTGTGTGGTAAGAGCTATTTCTGGTAACAGATAAAGTACTTGTTCCTCTTTTTGTATAGCCTTCTCAATCAGCTTGATGTAAACTTCAGTTTTTCCGGAAGAGGTAACTCCTTTCAGCACACATACTGGTAACTTTTCAAAGCCTTTTTGAATGTCTTTAAGTGCTTTTTCCTGGTGCGGATTAAGTTCAATTTTACTCAAAGAAGCTTGCTGGTCGTGCTCTACTCTATCTTTTTTGATTAAGTATTCTTCAAAAATTGACTTATCGACCAGCGCATTGATGACCGCTTTAGAAACATTGGCTTCTTGCTTGAGTTGCTTTAAAGAAATTGGCTTTTGAGTTTGAGCCTTCAGGCTGAAAAATTTCAAAAGTACCTGTTTTTGTTTTTTAGCCCGGTCCAGGTTTTCTAAAAGCTCTGGCAGTTCTGCATCATCATTGTATTTTTCAACTAGTCTGATGTACTTTTGAAGTTTAGGCTTGTACTGCTTATTCAGCTCTTGGTTGATAAGAATCTGTCCTTTTTCTGCCATCGCATTGATGACTGGAAAAATAGTTTTTTTGTCGAGAATCAGAATAACTTCACTTATCTTCAGTAAGCTTTGCTTTTGAAGTGCCTGTAAAATTAAATATTCGCTATCGCTAAGTTTCTTATCATCAATTCTGGAAAGATCAAAATCAGGATGAGGCTCGATAACGGTTTCGCTCTCTATCAAAAGTGCGCTTGGTAAGGCAGACCTTAAGATTTCTCCTTCAGTACATAAATAGTATGACGACATCCATTCCCACAGCTTAAGCTGTATTTTAGTGACTGTTGGGGTATCTTCTAGTATCTCCTCCAGGGCTTTCGCTTCATAACGCAGTGGTGGAGTTTCATGAATAGCGGCAACAATACCTGTATAAACCTTTCTTTTCCCAAATGGAACAGCAACCCGCATTCCTATATGAAGACGCTGCTGCTCTTCCTCTGTAATGGAATAAGTGAACCTTTGTTCTAAAGGTAAGGGAACGATGACATCAATATAGAAAGGCATTCATTCTTGATTATGCGTTAATCGGCTACTCTTTTCCATTCTTGAGTTCTGTATAAAAAAGCAACGTAACCTCTTACCATAAGTGTATTGGGCTCATCGTCTTTCAACCAGATTTTCGCATCGTAAGTTTTTCCATTTTCAGGATCGGTTATGCTGCCATCGGTAAACTCATCGTCATCTTTGGTGAGATTTTTCAGAATGACCATTCCTTCAACTTTCTGATTTTTTTTATCTCCTTTGCATTCGGTACAACGCACATCTCTTTTATCTTCTCTAAGAATTCGTTTTACTTTTCCAAAAACCTTCCCGTCTTCTTTATAAATTTCAACAATGGATTTGGCGACTCCTGTATCGTCATCGATTGTTTTCCATTCTCCGAAAACATCTTGAGCATAAATCAGGTTTCCAAAAAGGAAACCTAAACCTAATATTAAAATTTTCATACTGTTATATATTTAGCATTCCTTTCATTAAATCTTTATCTGCTGGTTGATCGCAGAACCAAATTCCAAAAAGCGCTTTTTTAAACTCTAAACCTTCAATTGTGCCAAGTTCTTTATCATTTTTGAAAACGACCACCCCTTTTGACGGTGAGTAGGTGATATCAAACACATCATTTTTGACTATTTCTTCAGAAAAAAAAGATTTGAATTTATCTATCTTGACTCTGTAAGGGTCCATATCACCCTGAATTGAGTTCTTAAACCCTTCTTCTACAGCAGAACTCATCTTACCGCTAGAGATAAGACCAGACACGATATGAATTTTCAAAGACATCGGTGCATCTTGATTAATGACTTCGCTTGCGTTTTTGATTTTATGATCTGTGTATAGTCCTCCTGCATAGAGATCCATCCAGAATTTTTCTCTCACCCCTGCACCATTCAGGTTTAGACTAACTTCTCCGGCTTTAAACGTGTTGGGAAGTTCAATTCCAGCAACTTCAGTCTGGGCAAAAGATGCAGATGAAATAAATAAAAGTAACATGAAAGAAAAAATAAATCTCATAGTTTTAATTTTTTGATTTTTGTCTTAAGTAATAAAGTGAACCATTCAGTTCAAAACCTAACAAAAGTATATTTGAATTTAACCAAATATATAACATGAGAATTAGCAGAGCCCCAATAGAACCATAAAGTTTGTTGTAAGAATTGAAGTTTTCTACATAAGTAGAAAATAAATAGGTGGTCAAAATGATGAGCAGAGTAGTAAAAAAAGATCCTGGAGAGAAAAATCTTGTCTTTCTTCCTTCTTTAGTTCCAAAGTAATACAATGTAGAGATACCAAGAATCAGTACGATAATCAGTATAGCAAAACGCCCGTATTTTACTAAGAATAAGGAATCTTGCATCACACCAATGCTTTTGAACTGATCTATAATAAAAGTAAAATACACCGTTGCAATCACCGCTATCAATAATAATATGGCTACAATGATAGCCACACCTACCGACACCATGTATTGCCTGATGATGGATCTATTCACTTTAGTATGGTAGGAAAATTCAAAGCCTGTAAAAATAGCGTTAACTCCATTTGACATCAAAAAAATAGACAGTACAAAAACGAAAGACAGCAATCCAGCTCTTGGATTGTTCGCGATATCGTAAAAGATATCCTCAAATAACCCAGAGGTTTGTGGAGGCAATAGTCCTTCAAGGTAATTGAGTAATTCTTGCTGAAAATTATCAATAAACCAGACGAAAGGGATGAGATTCAAAACAAACAGCAGGAAGGGAAAAATAGCCATAAAAAAACTAAAGGCTATAGATCCTGCACGTGTGGAAAAGGTACCTTTTATAATGCCAACCGTATATAAGCTTAGAAGATCATACAACGTAAAACCCTCAAAACCTGGTAATTTTATAGTATTGAACCAATAGGCAATTCTACTAATTACTGGTATTTTCTTAAGAGTATCGCTTATTTCGGCGGCCATATCAAATAGCTTTAAGGCTAAGATCTAAATTATGAACCGAATGTATAAGCGCTCCACTAGAAATATAATCTACTCCACATTCAGCATAGTTCTTAGCATTTTCAAGAGTAATCCCACCGCTAGATTCTGTAAAACACCTGCCTTGGATAAGCTCTACAGCTTTCTTGGTATCTTCATAACTGAAATTATCGAGAAGAATTCTATACACCCCATCATTTTGTAAAATTTCTTCTACCTCTGAAAGTGACCTCGCTTCCACTACGATTTTGAGGTCTAAATTTTGATTTGCCAAATAACTGATGGTTTTCTCGATTGCCTTTGAAATACCACCTGCAAAGTCTATATGATTGTCTTTCAACATCACCATGTCGTACAATGCAAATCTATGATTCTCTCCTCCTCCAATTTTTACAGCCATTTTTTCTGGAGCTCTAAAACCAGGAGTAGTTTTACGGGTATCCAGAATTCGAGTTTTATAATTTTTCAGCAAACTTGAAAATTGATTGGTTTTGGTAGCGATGGCGCTCATGCGCTGCATGGCATTAAGCACCAAACGCTCCGCTTTCAAAATCAATTGACTAGGACCCGATATGTAGAACGCTACATCCCCAGGAGTCATTTCGTCTCCATCTTTCATAAACTCCTCTACTTTTAATGCAGGATCAACGAATTTAAAAACTTCTTTAGCAAATTCAACTCCAGCAAGAATTCCTTGATCTTTTACAAGCAATTTAGCTTTGCCATGGGCTTCCTTGGGAATGCAAGCTAAACTAGAATGATCGCCTTCCCCCACATCTTCTCTTATAGCATTTTGAATAATGATTTGGATTTCTTCTGCCAATTGCTTCTCACTAATCATCTTGTTATCTATTTTTGTCTCAAACAAAGTTAAACTTTTTTATACGCATGACCATCACCTTAGTGCTCGTTGGCAAAACAGATAACAAACATCTTGAGGCTTTAATCAACGATTACAAAAAGCGCTTGTCCTTTTTTGTGAAATTTGAAATAGTTCTGATCCCTGATTTGAAGAAAAGAAAAAACATGGAGATTGAGCTTCAAAAAGAAAAAGAGGGCGAACTCATTTTGAGCAAGATCTCCACTTCGGATCACGTGGTGCTTCTGGATGAAACCGGTGAAGAATATACATCTTCCAAACTGGCTAGCTGGCTTCAAAAACGCATGAATACTGGGCTTAAGAATTTGGTTTTTGTCATAGGCGGTCCTTATGGATTTTCACCAGAAGTCTATAAGCGAGGCCAACAAAAACTGGCCCTTTCCAAAATGACTTTTTCACATCAAATGATAAGGCTGTTTTTTACCGAACAAATCTACAGAGCATTTTCGATTTTAAAAAATCTGCCTTACCATCACGAATAAAAAAAGCTGACTTAAAAGAAATAAGTCAGCTTTGAATCACTTAAAATTTATCTGCTATAAAATCAACATAGCATCTCCGTAGGAGTAAAATTTATATTTTTCTTTGATAGCTTCTTTGTAAGCTTTCTCCATCAAGTCATGACCTGCAAACGCAGAAATCATCATCAACAAGGTAGATTTTGGCATATGGAAATTTGTAATCATACAGTTTGCAATACTAAAATCATGAGGCGGAAAAATAAATTTATTGGTCCAACCATTGTATTCATTAAGTCTTTGGTTTGAGCTAACTGCACTCTCCAAAGTTCTCATAACAGTAGTTCCTACAGCACAAATTTTTCTTTTTTCAGATTTTGCGTTGTTAATAATGCTAGTCGCTTTCTTATCGATCATTATTTCTTCACTATCCATCTTGTGCTTAGATAAATCTTCCACCTCAACAGGGTTGAAGGTACCTAAACCAATATGTAAAGTAACTTCCGCAAAATCAATCCCTTTTATCTCAAGACGTTTCAGAAGGTGCTTAGAAAAATGAAGACCTGCTGTAGGCGCAGCAACAGCCCCTTCCTCTTTGGCATAAATGGTTTGGTAACGCTCTGCATCTTCTGGAACTACATCTCTTTTAATATACTTAGGAAGTGGGGTTTGACCCAATTCTGTCAATTTATTTCTAAAATCTTGGTAAGAGCCATCGTAAAGGAAACGCAGTGTTCTCCCTCTGTTGGTTGTATTATCAATAACTTCTGCCACCAAACTCTCGTCTTCACCAAAGTAAAGTTTATTACCAATTCTTATTTTTCTGGCAGGATCCACCAATACATCCCAAAGTCTGGTTTCAGGATTGAGTTCTCTCAAAAGAAAAACTTCAATTTTGGCGCCTGTTTTTTCTTTATTACCATAAAGTCTAGCTGGGAAAACTTTAGTATTATTAAACACCATCACGTCTTTTTCATCAAAGTAATCAATAACGTCTTTAAACATTTTGTGCTCAATAGAACCATCTTTACGATTTACCACCATTAATCTAGCCTCATCCCTATGCTCCGACGGAAATTCTGCCAAAAGATCTTCTGGTAAAGTAAATTCGAATTGTGAAAGTTTCATTCCCATAGTCTAGTATATTTTTTTAAAAGTGCAAATATACTACTGCGAGATAGGCGTTGTCAAGTAATTTATAGTTTATTTACTGGAATAACTAGTCAAGTGGCGGTTTTACTGGATACCTAGTACTTTCATTTTCTCCCAAAAATCTGGAAAAGATTTAGACACCACTTCAGGATTCAAAATTTCGAGATCTGTTTTCAAAGCCAAAGGCGCAAAAGCCATCGCCATCCTATGGTCTTGGTAGGTTTGTATTTTAACTGCTGGATTTAATCTTGATACAGGTTTTAAATGGAGAGAGTCATCGGTAATGATAACCTCAGCACCAAATTTTTCGATCTCAGTTTTAAGTGCTTCCAGCCTATCCGTTTCTTTTACTTTTAAGGTATGAAGCCCTGTTAAAAAACATTCAATTTCAAGCCCTAAACAAGTTACTGCTATGGTTTGAGCAAGATCTGGGGTATCGTTAAGATTCAGTTCAATAGATTTAGGCAACTTAAAGTCTTTGTATTTTGAGAGTAGAATCGACTCATTCCTGAACTTGGTTTCAACCCCAAAAAGTGAATAAAACTCTGCCACTCTAGAGTCGCCCTGAAGGCTGTTTTTGTAAAAAGTTGAGATTTCAAATCCTCCTTTATCCATCAAAGCTAAACAACTGTAAAAATAAGATACAGAACTCCAATCGGATTCTACTGAAATTTGAGTAGGCAAGATTTCCAATTTTGGATAGACTCTTATATGATGCTCTTTAAAATCGACTTTCACACCAATGGATTCTAAAGCTTGAGCCGTCATTTTAAGGTAAGGCTTAGATGTCACTTTAGATTCCAAATGTATATTCAACCCATTGTTTAGGGATGGAGCGATGAGCATTAAAGCCGTAATGTATTGGCTGCTCACATCAGCTGAAATTGATATGCTGTCATTAGAAAGTGATTTACCTTGAATTTTTAGGGGCGGATAGCCTTCATTTTTCTGATATTCTATAGAGGCTCCAAGACTTCTAAGGGCTTCCACCAGAATACCAATGGGTCGCTCTTGCATGCGCTTGCTTCCTGTAAGGATGACATCACAATTTGGAGTAGTAGATAAATACGCCGTTAAAAACCGCATAGCGGTTCCCGCATGATGTATATCGATTTTCTTGGTTTGCTCAAGTGTCTCCGACAAGGCTTTTTGAAGCACTTCTGTATCATCACTATTGGATAAGCCTTTTAAATCAAGGTTTTGAAACAAGGCTTGAAGAATGAGGTACCTATTGGAAATACTTTTGGAACCTGTGATTTCGAATTCGAAGTGACTTTCATTTTGAGGCACAAAACTTAATTTCATGCCTTGTCATTTTTTTTGATATTCCCCCTAAATTTTAAAAAGGTAACCACAAAACCATAGACAAAACCACTCATAATATTAGCTACAAAAAACCGTAAAAGATGATCTGCTGCAAATCTGTTTTCAGCATAGAGAGCCCAATTGAAATCATAACCAAACCAGACATCAATAATATTGTATATAAAAATAAAACCGATAGCCAGGCTTATTACAGAACGCCAAAAGCCTTTGGCAGAAATCACGCGTTGAAACATTTACTTCAGTTTTGGATTATTTTGATGACGATCATGATCACGTTGGGTCTTTAAATTTAGCTTCTTATCAAAGGCCTGTTGGAGATCAATACCAGTTTGATTTGCCAAACATAAAACAACAAAGACCACATCTGCAAGCTCTTCTCCAAGATCTTTGGACTTATCACTTTCCTTTTCACTTTGTTCTCCGTAACGCCTCGCTATAATCCTTGCCACCTCACCCACTTCTTCAGTCAGTTGAGCCATATTGGTAAGTTCATTGAAATAACGCACTCCATGTTGGCTAATCCATTCGTCTACTGCTTTTTGGGCATCTTCTATATTCATAGCTATGATTTTACGAGAACTATTTTTTCGTTTTCTTTATTCATCAAAGAAATATAAAATTCTCGTAAATTCTTATAATCTTGAGGTAGAAATATTGAAGTATTTATTTCATGTTTAACATTTACAGATATGATATTTTTATTCCCATTAACCAGATAAGTCAGTTTGGAAACATCATTACCAAGCTTTAGGATTTCTTGATTTGGTATATAATCAATCTTATATTCTGAAGGAATTTTAATTACAATAAAGTATTCCAAAATCCTAGGATGAGTAAAATCTACAGGGAAAATTCTGGTTTCTTTTTTAAACGGATTTTCTTCCATTTTCAAAAATAACATCGGAGACAGGTAAAGTTTATTTCCGATTTCCTCAACGAATTTCTCTTTCCCTGTAAATGAGAAATTTTCAACCAGGGGTTTGTTTTGATCCTGCAAATTTAAGCTAGAAATGTCACTGATTGCTGCTGCTTTAAAATTTTTCTCATATCTCAATTTCAACTCCTCAGGACTTTTCTTGAAAATTGATTTCCTAGTTTTTAAAGCAAATTGATCTTGTGATATAATTCTACACTTTCCAGATATTTCTCCCTGATCATTAAGCTGAGCTTGAATCTGGTATTTTTTGCTTGAATGTAACGAGGGGATTAATCCAATCGTTTTGAAACCATCCTTTTTTATTACGGTTCCATTCCAATTCAATACCCGGTTTGGCAAAACATTAGGTGAAGAAAATCCCTCAGTAGCATCAAGTAAAAACTCCTGTCCATTAATATCGACATGAGTAAAAACATAATTGAACCCAGAAAGAGTTGGAAACAATGGGATACCTTTAGAGACCGTACTTGATATAATCGGATTGGCATCAAGACCTGCCATTCTTAGCATAGCCGTAAGCATAAGGTTAATATCTGCAGAGTTCCCTAAACCTTCGTCGTAAACTCTATGGAGTTTATCGCTGGTATATTTACGCTCTTCTTCATTCCAGGTCATTCTTTGCTTTAAGAACTCAAAGATTGCATTCATTTTATCCTGAGGTAATTTGAGGTCATTTACAATTCGATTTAGATCATCTTCGAAGTATTTAGTTCTGGCCAATTCTTTTTCATAAGAGTCGGACTCTGCCAAAGTCTTTACCACATCATCCCAGGATCTGGCGACTGACTTTTGTGTTCCGTACTCATCAGTTCTAAATGAAGAAAGTTCATAACTGATAGTGGGAAGGTAATTATTAATATTATTGATGTACGGTTCTTCTTCTATTTTGGGCACGTCTAACGCTATACTGATGGTCTCCTCTACACTTGTTCTCATAGTCCCAGTCCCAACAAATAAGTTCCCTTCTACCATATTTCTAGAACTCTCAAAAGCACGATAGCCTTGAGTTCTAATATTGTAAGCTATATATTCATTAGGAATTCTTGTGGTATACTCCGAATATCGAGTTGGAATGTGATCTTGAAAAACCCATTTAGGTAAATTGTGAATATGTGGAGAGTCGATGGTGTAGGAGTACTCGATGATTACACCGTCCTGTATCCTGGGTATCGTAAATTTTTTTGCTTCCCAATTTTCACTTAGATCCAAATCAAAAACATCTCTATTTCTAATTTTTTCACGTTCTACCTCTCCATCTTTTTCATAGTAGACGTATCCATCTATTTTGGAAACAGATTCTCTATCAGAATTGAGTTCTCCAACAAAATAAGGAATCTGAACATTAGCTTCATCGTAGCCATCTTGAGTATATATTTTAATTCGTCTTACCACGTCATACTCATATTTAAAGCCGTCAATAACTGAAAAAGTCACCTTCCCTTTTTCGTATAATACTTCAGCCGCTGCAGTAGAATCTAAAGAACTTCTTTGTTCCCTCAACATTTCCAGCGTGACATCTTCCAGTTCTTTTGGTTGAGGTTGAGCCAATAGATTGAAGAAACTAAAAGTCATTAAAAAAAGTGTAATGAAATTGTGCATAATTTGATTGTTTTTAAGTCTTTAAACGTTTTAAGCTTATTTTGGTAGAATCGTACTTAGAAATATCATCAAAAAATTCTACAAACTGAGCGTAGTCCGTTTTGTTATATTTCTTTTTTAGTAATTTAAAATAGCGCTTTACTATCAGTTTATCTTCATCAAGCTCAAAACTTAGTTTATAGATTCCAAATCTAGTTTTGAGCTCAATATTTTTCAAATCCACATCTAAGCTTAACTGATTGAGATTGAAAATAAATTCATCTTCGTCCACAAAACCTCGTTCTATACTAAATGGCGTTTTTCTTTTGTTGTAGTTGGGTAAATTGACCTGAAATTTATTAAAGGGATTGACATCCAGAATCAAATCGTTACCATAAATCTTGATATAGTTATCAACTTTGACATTTATTTCTTCCGTGAAACGAATTTCCTTCTGATCATTATTGAATTTTACGGAATTGAGTTGTAATTCCTTTAAGTTATCCCAATAAGACTGATAGTGCTTTTCAACTTGGCTAGGAGCCTGTTCCTCCAAAGTATAACGATTGTTATATTGAATCCCCTGTGTTGTAATCTCAACTGAAGCCTCTATAGCCTTTTCATCAATATCAATTTCAGCTTTAGTAAATTGACGGCTATCTTCTTCAGTATATGAAGGAGTCTTTAAGATTTTACCACCACTGGAGGATATGGCAAACACCCTTCTATCGTCTGTAAACGTTCCTAAAAAATTAAAAGGTAAATCTTGACTTGTGCACTCTAACCATATATCGGTATCTCCTTCCTGTGGAATATTCAAGATCACGTGGTTACCCTGCATGGATGGAAACTCTTGTTCTATATCAATAATCTCTGTACTCCCATTTACTACACAATAATTAGACTCTATTCCTGCAACACTTAGCAGTGATTTAGTATAATTAGTTAATCCCTTACAGTCTCCATACTTTTTTTCATCTACTTCTTCTGCAGCAATAGGTTTCCAGCCTCCTATACCTATCTGCACACTTATATAGCGCATCTGGTCTTGTACATAGGTATAAATAGCTTTGGCTTTTTGAGCAGTACTTGTAAGCCCACTAGTAAGTTCTTGAACTTTAGTTATGGTTGATTCTGGTAATTCGTCCTGTCCAGTGAGTAAATGTTGATACTGCCAGTAACCAAAGTCTTTCCAATTGGTAAGTTCACCGGTTTCTCCTTCTAATTTAAATTTAGATAATGCAAACCTTACCATAGGCGTGAAGGTGCTTAAAGATGAACTATATGTTTCTTTGGGAATAGCAGGTAAATCATTCACTTCGTAGAGATGTGTCTGTGAAGTTATAGATCGTTTCACATTGGCCTTAACAAAATCATTTTCAAAGGACCTTAATTTCACATCTGCATTATTATTTATCCTAAAAGATGAATATTGCACCGCCTGAAAATAATTGGTGTACGGCTTAAAGCTCGGCAAGAAAGCAGAATTACTGGATTTAGTTTCTTTTTCAAACCGAATCGTTACAGGGTAACTCACTGGGGTAAAATCTAAGTACTTCACTCTATCGTCTTGATATAAACTGAAATTAGCAACAGCACTTACATCTGTAAAATCTCTTTCCTTAAAACTGCTGATTTCTTCTCCAAAAACATTAAAGACAGTGACTTTTAAATTTTTAATTTTTGTTGATTTATCATAATAGGCGTATAGGTCTACGCTAGACATACCGTTTTTGTTGAGTACTGTGATTACTTTATCTTCCGTTAGATAAATTTGATCGTAGTTCTCAATTTCAAGAAGAATATCCTGACTTCTGATAACTGAATTGGTTTGCTCTAAAAGCTCTTTGGGTAGATTTGCTATTGAATATTGATCTTGAGCATTGGTGTAAGCTAATATCAAAAATGATAGGAGGAGAAAAGTTCTTTTCATAGAAAGACAAATCTAAAAAACTTATAAAAAAATCAAAAATAAATTATAATTTATTTTTAGAATCTAGAATAAATGTTAACGGACCATCATTCACAGAAGCCACTTCCATATGCGCACCGAATCTACCGGTTTGAATCCTTACACCCATTGAAACTTCTAAATCTTCGACGAACTTCTCATATAATTGATTAGCCAAAGCGGGTTTTGCAGCTTCAGTAAAGCTTGGTCGATTCCCTTTTTTGGTAGAAGCATGCAATGTAAATTGGCTAACGATCAAAAACTCTCCCTCTACATCCTTAATATTCAGATTCATTTTCTCCTTTTCATCAGAAAAAACTCTGAGTTGAGTTAATTTTTTAATCAACCAGTCGATATCTTCTTGCTTGTCCTCTTGCGCTATACCTAAATATACCAAAAGACCTTGCTGAATGCTGCCCGCTATAGCGGTATCAATTTCTACTGAAGCTTCCTTAACGCGTTGTACAACTACTCTCATCTTATCTCAAATCTTGATATGGATCTTTTCTAAAACTCTCATCGTCTTCACCGTCTAAAATCTGCAAATAACTCTTATATCTGGAATAAGCTATTTCATCATTGGCCAATGCTTCTTTTACCGCGCACTTTGGCTCATCAACATGAATACAGTTATTAAACTTACATTCTGATTTCAGCTTAAAGAACTCAGGGAAATAATTATCCAGCGAATATTTATCAATATCCACAACACCAAAACCACGAATACCAGGCGTATCGATAATCTGACCTCCAAAATGAAGTTCGTGCATTTCTGCAAAGGTAGTAGTATGTTGGCCCTGCCTATGCTGCTCAGAAATTTCAGAGGTTTTTATGTCTAAGTTAGGTTCTATAGAATTAACCAAAGTAGATTTACCTACCCCACTATGACCTGCAAAAACACTGACTTTATCCTTCATCAAGGCTTTTACCTGATCGATATTTTCGCCAGTTTCTGCAGAAATACCTATACAGGTATACCCAATATCTCGGTAGAGCTCTGCTAGGTATTTCATTTCAGCAAACTCTTCTAAACTGTAGGCATCAACTTTATTCACAAGAAGAACAATCGGGATGTGATAGGCCTCTGCAGTAACTAAAAATCTATCGATAAAGGTGGTACTTGTTGGCGGGTTATTGTGAGTCACCAATAAAAAAGCCATGTCAATATTGGCCGCAATAATGTGAGTCTGTTTGGATAAATTCACAGACTTTCTTATGATATAATTTTTACGGTCGTGAATCTCTTTTATAATTCCTATCGTATCATCACCTTTGGTTTCAATATCTATTTCAACATGATCGCCTACAGCTACTGGATTGGTGCTTTTTATTCCCTTTAATCTGAATTTTCCTTTTATCCTGGAATTATAAATCTTCCCATCCTCTGCCTTCACATGGTACCAACTTCCTGTAGATTTATAAACAACAGCTTTCATTAGTTTATTTTTATATAAATTCCAGTCATTAGGATTGACTTATAATTTTGTGCTGATGTGCTATAGATTCTTCGTGAATAGCTTTGGTTAGGCGTTCAACAAAATCTTTAGACAATTGGTTTTTTTCACCTTGATGAGTCAGTTTACTTAAAACATTACTCCAGCGTTCTGGCTGAAGTATAGCAACATTGTTTTCTTTTTTCAATTCTCCAATTTCATCGGCAACAATCATACGCTTGCCTAAAAAATCAATAATCTGATCATCAATGACATCAATTTTTGACCTTAACACATTTAGCTTTTCATTGAATTCTTCCTCACCTTCCCTCTTTCTGATTCTTAAGTCAATCGTCATTTGCTTCAAGTAATCTGGAGTGATTTGCTGCGCAGCATCGCTCCAGGCCTTATCTGGTGTATGATGAGTTTCTACAATCATTCCGTCATAATTGAGATCTAAAGCCGTTTGGCAGATATCAAAAACTAAATTCCTGTCACCCGCAATATGAGAAGGATCTACCAATATAGGTAAATCTGGAAATTGATTTTGTAGATCGATAGCGATCTGCCATTCTGGATTATTCCTGTATTTAATTTTTTCGTAAGTAGAAAAGCCCCTGTGGATAACCCCGAGGTTTTTGATGTTAGAGTTATACAGGCGCTCAACTCCACCCAACCAAAGTGCCAAATCAGGATTCACCGGGTTTTTAACCAAAACTATTTTATCGGTTCCAGCTAAGGCATCAGCAATTTCTTGAACGATGAAAGGGCTCACCGTGCTTCTTGCACCAATCCACAAAACATCTACATCTGCCTTTAGAGCCAAATCTACATGGGTTTTGTTCGCAACTTCAGTAGCGATCATCAGTCCCGTTTCAGCTTTTGCTTTTTTGAGCCACTCTAGCCCAATAGCCCCTACACCTTCAAAATTTCCCGGACGCGTTCTAGGTTTCCAAATCCCTGCACGCATTACTGTAGCATCAGAATCTTTGAGTTGATGAGCTATATTTAAAACTTGTTCTTCAGTTTCAGCACTACAAGGGCCTGCTATAACCAACGGATGGTCCAAATTCATCTCCGTTAACCAATTTCTTAGTTTTTTGTCATTTTCCATGAGTACAAAATTAACTTTTAATACCAGACGACAAAGTCATTTGACTTGCTTTTAAGGAACCGAAAGTCTTCAAAAAATAAGGTTTACAATTTTATTCTGAATTTGTGAAGAGATATAATTTGTATTTTTGTTTAAAAGTTTTAAAATGTCGATTGAAGTAAAGTCCATTTCTAAGTCGTATAAGAATCAAATTGTTCTAAATGACGTTAGTTTTGAGATTTCTAAAGGAGAAGTTGTTGGTTTATTAGGTCCAAATGGCGCAGGTAAATCCACGCTCATGAAGATTTTGACAGGCTTTATAAGCCCTAGTTCAGGAGAGGCTAATATCAATGCATTAAAACTTACAGAGTCCAAAATGGATATCCAAAAACAAATTGGTTATCTGCCCGAGCATAATCCCATTTATTTAGAAATGTACATTAAGGAATACCTTAATTTTCATGCTAAAATTTTTAATAGCTCAAAAGAAAGAATGGATAAAGTTATTGAGCAAACTAAACTTACCAATGAAATAGGGAAGCGTATTTATCAATTATCTAAAGGATATCGACAGCGTGTAGGATTGGCTGCTGCCTTGCTTCACGATCCAGATATTTTGATACTCGATGAACCTACCACAGGTCTAGATCCAAATCAGCTAATAGAAATCAGGGAATTGATAAAATCTATAAGTCAAAACAAAACTATTTTACTTTCAACACACATCATGCAGGAAGTAGAAGCGATTTGTGATAGAGTCATCATCATCAATAAAGGTAAAATTGTATCGGATAAAAAGCTTGAAGACCTCAATGATTCTTCTCAGCAGGTCATCGAAGTTGAGTTTAACTATAGAATCGAAGAAGTAGCCCTTAAAGAAATTGGTAAGGTGAGTAATATTTTAAATACAACTCGGTTCAAATATGAAATTACGTTTGATACTACGGTAGACAAACGCCCTGATATTTTTGATTTTGCTCACGATAAAGGCTTGAAAATTATCGAACTTCACAAAAAAAATAAGAACCTTGAAAGCCTATTTATAGATTTAACCAAAGAGTCTTAAAATCACCAATAAAATTAATCCATCCCTATAAAACTTTGAAATAGTTTATGAAAAGAAGCTTAAAATCCTACATCACAATTAGCTTAAAAGGCCTTGGCATGGGAGCAGCAGACGTCGTTCCAGGAGTATCTGGCGGAACAATTGCATTCATCACCGGCATATATGAAGAATTGGTGACCACGATTGCTAACGTAGATTTAAGTTTACTAAAAACTTGGAAGAAAGAGGGCTTCCGTAAAATGTGGGAACAGCTCAATGGAAATTTTATTCTAGCCCTACTTACAGGAATATTTATAAGTATTTTCACCTTAATGAAATTGACTAACTATCTGTTGGAGACCTATCCAGTAATCGTTTGGTCTTTTTTCTTTGGATTAGTTCTGGCAAGTGTATGGTATGTAGGCAAACAAATCGACCAATGGAATCTAAAACTGGTGGTCTTTACAGGCATTGGTTTTGTAGTTGCTTTTGGAATTACACTGCTTACTCCATCTCAGGGTATAGATCATCCGCTTTACTACTTGCTCTGTGGTGCCACAGCTATTTGTGCTATGATCTTACCTGGTATTTCTGGAGCATTTATACTTGTGTTAATGGGAGGCTATAAATCTATTACTGAAGCAGTTTCAGAATTTAATCTCCAAATTATAGCTCTGGTAGGACTAGGAGCTATCATTGGCCTTTTAAGTTTTTCTAGAGTTTTAAAATGGCTCTTCAATAACTTTAAATCGATTACTCTAGCCATTTTGACTGGTTTTATTGCAGGTTCGCTTAATAAAATCTGGCCTTGGAAAAATATTTTAGATTCAGAAGTCATAAAAGGAAAACAAGTTATTTTAGATGAAATCTCTGTTTTACCTCAAGATTTTAATGGAGATCCCAAATTATTATTTGCTATCCTAGCCGCTGGTTTAGGATTTTTACTGATTCTGTTTCTAGAAAAAATAGCGAATCAACAACCACTTTCGAATGCAAAGTACTAGAACATTTAGCGATAAAATTTTCCTTTTTTTGAAGGGACTCGCCATGGGAGCTGCCAATAAGGTACCTGGGGTTTCTGGTGGTGTGGTTGCTTTTGTTGCTGGTTTTTACGAAGAATTCATCCACTCCCTTCAAAAATTCAATCTGAAGTCATTTAAATTGTTGCTGAACGCGAGATTCAAAAGCTTCTTTCAATATATAAACGCAAAATTCCTTGCAATCCTCATCCTGGGAATGATTTTTAGCTACTTCAGTATTTCTAAGCTATTGGATTATTTAATTCAACATTACGAACTCTACGTCTGGTCTACATTTTTTGGAATGATTGTCGGTTCTATTTATTACATCGGTAAAGATTTTAAAATTAGATCTCTACGAACTATCGTGTTTATAGGCTTTGGTGTTCTTGCAGGGTTGGGCATCAGCTTCTTAAAACCTGCAACTGAAAACGACCACTTGCTGTTCGTTTTTTTCTGTGGAATTATAAGTGTTTCTGGAATGACACTTCCAGGCTTATCGGGTTCTTTTATTCTGATATTACTTGGGAATTATGTTTTGCTCTTAGTAGATTCAGTAAATGCACTATACGATACTATTGCAGACCTGTTGAAATTGGATTTTTCATTTACTGATAATCAAAAACGAATTAGGCTTCTAAAAGTTTTAGGATCCTTTACAGCTGGATCTCTTTTTGGACTGATTACCTTATCTCATTTGCTAAATTATGTTTTGAAATATTACAGGAAAATTACTTTTTCCATTATTATTGGTTTCATAACAGGAAGTTTAGGTGTAGTTTGGCCCTGGAAGCAAAAAATCTTCAAAACCAACGAGTTTGGAACCATTGTAAAAGATACCAATGGAGATCCTATTCTGGATAATTACGAAAGATTTTGGCCAAACCTTACAGATGGTAGCACTTGGATTGCTTTCTTTTTTATTATAGTAGGAATTTTAATAGTTTTGAGCCTTGCGTGGTATGGCAAGCAAAGAAAAACAAGATAACATATGACAACTTACGGACTTATAGGCAAGAATATTGATTATTCATTTTCGAAATCATATTTTAATACAAAATTTCATAATGAGGCCATTAAAGCAAAATATATAAATTATGACATTGAAAACATCAATGAAATCAAACAGATTGTCAATAATTCTATAGACTTGGCAGGGCTCAATGTGACCATTCCTTACAAAGAGGCTGTAATTCCTTTTCTTGATGAAATCGATTCACAAGCCGAAAGAATTGGTGCTGTAAATACGATCAAAATTGAAAACAAAAAATTGATTGGTTATAACACAGATGTATTTGGCTTTACGAAATCTATTTTTCCGTTGATTGCTCCCAACCATGAATCGGCCTTAATCCTTGGAACTGGCGGGGCTGCAAAAGCCATTCGTCATGCCTTAGTTTCTATGGGCTATCAAATCAATTTTGTATCCAGGGACAAAGATAAGGGCGATTTCACTTATGATGATCTAAATTCTGAAATTATGAAAAGTCATCAGCTTATTGTGAACTGTACTCCACTTGGCACACACCCAGATGTAAATCAATTCCCTCCTATTCCTTACGAATTTATAGATGAGACGCATTTATTATACGACCTCATTTACAATCCGTCTATCACAAGTTTTCTAGCTCAAGGTCGTGAAAAAGGAGCCCAAATTATCAACGGTGAGCAAATGCTGGTTGCTCAAGCAGAACAAGCCTGGAAGATATGGAACGAATAAAGTACCCTGATCCCAAAAGGTGATTTCTAGGATGTAAAATTTTAAATATAGTATTCCAATTTACATCTTTTAGAGCCTAATACATTTCAATTTTATACTCATAGACTCAAAAACTACCAAACCAAATGAGTAACGACTATTGAATGTAATATTTTAAATCTGATCTGTTGGCTCTTTCTGGTTTCTCTTTGCTCTTATTTCTCATCTCCGCACTTCTAAGATCTAGTATCTAGTATCTATTTTACATTATTACCACCTCACGCAGATGCCTAATAAAACTTCTTGTACTTGTACTTGGCAGCAAATCCTAAGGCAACCCAAACTCCAAGCGCTATAAGTATAAATTGATAGCTAATAATTTGATCTCCACTCGCATAAGAGTGTAGACCCGTGAGGTAAAAATTCACCCCAAAATAGGTCATCAAAATAGATCCAAAAGCAATAACTGCAGCCCAGTTGAAAGCGAATAAACCTCTTAAGCCAGGCACTAAACGCATGTGAATCACGAAGGCATATACAAAAATACTGATTAGGGCCCAGGTCTCTTTAGGATCCCAACCCCAATATCTACCCCAGCTCTCATTAGCCCATTGTCCGCCTAAAAAGTTACCGATAGTCAACATCACTAATCCAACTGTCAACGCTAATTCATTGATGATGGTTAACTCCTGGATATTGAGTTTCATCTTTTTCAAATTAGACTTATTGGTTGCAATAATCAGAATAAGAGATACTAAACCAATGATAGCTCCCAATGCAAAAGGACCATAGCTACCTACAATTACAGCAACGTGAATCATCAACCAGTAAGAATCTAGAACAGGTTGTAGGTTTCCAATACTAGGATCGAGCCAGTTCCAGTGCGCTACCATCAAAATAATAGAAGTCACAAAGGCTGTAGACCCCATCGTCAAATCACTTTTACGACCAAAGGCGAGTCCGAAAAACATGGTCGCCCAGGCTACATAAATCATACTCTCGTAAGCGTTACTCCAGGGAGCGTGTCCGGAAATATACCATCTTGCAGCGAGGCCTGCAGTGTGAGTGATAAACAAAACAACGAGCAGGACTTTACTTATTGTGATTATATTACTATTAAGCTTATTATCTTTAAATATCTTCATGATGACGAAGACAATCATAATTAAACTTACGTAAAGATAAAGCTGGAATAATATGTTAAAAATATCAATCTTGTTGTATAGGATTTCAGCTTTTACTTGATTTTCTGGAGGCATCACTTCTGAACCATATTTCTTTTGAAAAGACTTTAGACTGAGTAAAAGTTCATCAGACTGTTCGTAATCTCCAGTTTGCCTGGCAGTCCTGAGGGATTGCATATAGAGCGGGAGAATTTGTTTTGTATAAAGCGTATCTACTCCTGTATAATACCTTTCATTATCAAGCTCGGGATAAGCCACCCATTTGTTATTGGGATGATCTGGAATAGGAAATATTTTGAATTGCTCACCTTTTAAAGTATTAAAAATCAAATTGACCTTTTCTGCGGCAGTGATGAAATCTTTCTGAAATTGATTTGGAACTGAGGCTTTATAGGCTTCTTCCAAATATTTCCCAAGTTTGTATTCACCAGTTGTAGGATCAAAAAAATCGGTTAACGAAACGTATTCTTTTTCCTCTTCTACACCCAAAACATGATGGATACTGTCATTTTTTGCTTTAATTGAAATCAAAGGAGCTGAATACCAAATTTGTGGGTTCTCTATCATGGAGATTAAAACCTGATCACTATTCAAATCTTCATACTCATCTTTTTTACCAAGTTTTCTTAGTAATTCAGAAGAATAGGTGTTGATAGGTTTCATCCTGCCCCCAAAGTCTTGGATAATCAATTCTCCAAATTTTGCGGCATGGGCTTTATCCACTTTATTAGCCTGGATCATTTTGATCACCTTTTCATAATCAACTTCAGGCATCAAATTATGGCCGTGATCAACTTCAGTAATGCTGTCTTGAACTTGACTTTGTTCTTCCACAACATTACCGTTTTCGGTTTGAGCAAAACTTGACATTCCGAAAAGGAGTACCAATATGCTAGTCAACTTTGCCTTTTTCACTTTAATTTTTTCTAATTTTTTTCTAAGCTCTCCAAATCTCGAACCTCTGTCGAACATAATCGCCATTAACCCTAAGTAAAGTAAAAAATAACCGATATACGTAATCCAAGTTCCCCACCAGTCGTTATTTACCGATAAGATTGTTCCCCCTTCGTCAGGATCAAAAGAAGATTGAAAGAAACGATAACCTTTATGGTCTAAAACATGATTCATGTAGATATCGTATGGATAAGAGTTACTTCCATCTACCACTTCAACTTTACTCATAAAGGATTCGTAGCTAGGCTGCTTTCTGTCTTCGGTCCCCGGATGTTTTTTTGCAATGAAATCATTCAGTTTTAAGGCAAATGGAAGCTCAATCTCTTTACTTCCATATTTCATGTATACTTCATGATCACCAACACTTATTTTTTTCATATCCATCTGGAAGCCTTTCCCTCCTAGCAAACCGATTTTTTCAGTTTGACCATTGGCGGTAACTTGCACAAAAATTCCATCAGGATCGTTTTTACTGGCAATCTCTTTTTGGACTAAATCGTACTTCCCTTTTATGGCAGGGTCTGGAATTACAAATTGCATATTGCCAATATTATATAAGGAACGCATTTGTAAATCTTGAATTGAATCTACGGCTAACTCACCTCTCTTTTGATCTGCCATTCGCATCCAGTCTCCTTCAAAAGGAGAGTTAATGGTAAATCCAACCTCATTATTACCAACTATATTTATAGCACCATCGGTTTGCTTATTGAAAGCAAACAGTATATTATGAATATTAGCGACTTCACCAGCTCTTAAATAGTGATCATGTCTGCTCCCATCCCCAGATTCAACAATCTTAAGAAAATACTCCCCGTCCTCATCTTCTACAACACCTTCTTCGGCACCTTGTATGAATTCCAAAAATTCAATTTGGATTGGATTCCCATTATAATCTGTAGAAATTCTTTTCCCTGAAGTAATACCAGGACCTAAATTAATTTGAAAATCCTGCTTCTTTCTGAGTGGCTCACCGTCAATTTTTCCGTCGATAAAAGTGGATAAATAGGTTTTTTCTGAAAGCATTTTGCTTTCCACCTCGCCTTCGCGAATCGGCATAATTCCCTCTTCTCCTATATACCTTGTAACCCAGGCACCTACTAAAATCAAAATAAAAGATAAGTGAAGGGTGAGTGTAGTTAGTTTCTTTTTTCTAAGCAGTTTATATCTGAAAATATTTCCGATAAAGTTGATCACAAAAAAAACCATAATCACCTCAAACCACCAGGCATCATATATCCATTCTTTGGCAGTAACTGTGGCATAAGAATTCTCGATAAAAGTCCCCACTGCCATAGCAACTGCATAGATGATAAAAAGCACCGCCATTAACCTCGTGGAAAACAGTATATCTTTAATTTTTTTCTCTAACATAATTTCATTTATAGCAATTGCAAATATACTCAATATAGGAAGATTAGTAAAGTTTGCAGGGACTTACGAACGTTGAAGTTGTGTTAATTAAAAATCCTTGAAACTCAAGGGCTCAGTGTTAAAATTTAGATGATTTGTAAACAATAAAATGGCTGACTGATAAAAGCTCTGATTTTTAAGAAATTTGACGTTTAAGATTATTAAGGATTCTAAAAGTTCTCATTTGAAAATTGAAAATGAACCTTACCTTTGTTGAAATAGATTTAAATTATCTAAATGTTTAAAATAGTCATTTTAGGTACAGGTAATGTGGCGACGCATATGTTCAATGCCTTGCAGGCCACAAAAGATTGTTCAGTGATTCAGGTGTATAACCACAGTGAAAAATCTTTAGAAGCATTTAGTAAGCTTACAGCAACCACCTCAGAGTTATCTCAATTGAAATCAGCTGACTTGTATTTACTTTGCTTAAAAGATGATGTCATTGAAAAAATCGCTAACCAAATTCAGACAAAACAAGGCATCATCGCTCATACCTCAGGAAGTCAATCTATTTTAAAATCTCCAAATTCAGCTGTTTTTTATCCACTTCAAACCTTTTCTAAAGGTTCTGAATTAGATTATTCTAAAATCCCATTCTGCCTTGAAGCAAATTCAGAAGAAAATTTAAACCTCCTAAAAATAATAGCAAATCAAATTTCAAATCAAGTATTTGAGATCAGTTCAACTCAACGTCAAACTTTACATCTGGCTGCGGTTTTTGTTTGCAATTTTACCAATCACTTGTATTCGATTGGTGAGTACATCTGCAAAAAAGACGATATGCCATTCGATATTTTAAAAGCTTTAATTCAAGAAACTTCAGATAAGGTACAACTCAATTCACCGTCTGAAGTTCAAACCGGTCCAGCTATAAGAAAAGACAGCAGCACCATAAAAAGACATTTGAGCCAGCTGCAGCATCAAAATCACAAAGATATTTATCAATTGATTACAGAATCCATAATAGAAAAACATGACAAATTATAAAGAACTTCTTAACCATATTACCACCTTCGCTTTTGATGTAGATGGCGTTTTTACTAATGGTTCATTACAAGTTTCCACCTCGGGAGATCTGGTCAGGACCATGAACGTGAAAGATGGTTTTATTATAAAAGAGGCTTTAAAAGCGGGTTACGAGATCATCATTATCTCAGGCGGCACCAATGAAATGGTAAAAACAAGACTAAGGGATCTGGGAATCACCAATATTCATCTTGGCGTTGCGGATAAGGTAGAATGCCTCGAAGAATTCCTGGATGTATATGGCATAAAAGCAGAACACGTGACTTATATGGGTGACGATATTCCGGACATTCATCCCATGAAAATGGTTGGCCTTCCTACCTGCCCTCAAGATGCTGTACCCGAAATAAAGGCGATTTCGTCCTATATTTCTCATAGAAAAGGCGGAGATGGCTGCGTAAGAGATATTATTGAACAGGTCATGAAAACGCAAGGTAAATGGAATTACTAAGTCTCAATTTCTAAATTTTATGCACATTCTCAATCTTATAAGATGGAAAAATTTGGTCATCTTTATTTTTTCTGCAGCACTTATAAGATATGCTTTGGTGCCCAGCTTTGGCACAGATGTGCAAATAGACTTGTTCAGTTATTCTTTGCTTACAGTTTCAATACTTTGCATTGCAGCTGGAGGTAATATCATCAACGACTTTTTTGATGTCACTACCGATAGCATCAATCGACCCCATCAGCTTTTAGTTGACAAAGTCCTATCAAGAAAACGAGTTCTAAGGCTGTATTTCGTTGTTAACGCGCTTGGTCTTGGGATTGTTTACTATCTGTTCTTAACTTTAGTTTTTGATCAAATTGGACTCATTTTCTACATTATCATCTTTTCGCCATTAGCGCTTGTAGCCTATTCTATGTGGTTGAAACGCCTTGCTATTATTGGTAATGTTCTGGTGAGTTTACTCGTAGGTTTAAGCATTTTTTGCCTTGGTTCTGCATTGGTGGATGGAGATAAAAGTCCAATCGTTTTTTATGCCATAACTTGTTACGCCTTCCTTGCTTTCCTACTAAATTTGAGTCGTGAGTTGATAAAAGATGTAGAAGATATCAAAGGAGATTACTTTTGCAAAATGAAGACATTACCCATTCTAATAGGAAAAAAGAGAACGAATTTTTTCATCTTTGGATTGCTCACATTTACTATTTTGATTTTACTTTCTATCGTCTTATCCTATTTTCTAAACCTGAATATCCTCCTATTTTATGTGTTTACATTTGTCATTTTACCGCTTATATTAATTTCAAAAAAAGTTTTGAAGGCAACTATCGAAAAGGATTATAAAAACATCAGTTTTCATTTGAAACTTGTATTTTTAACGGGCATTGGTTCTATGCTTACATTTTTAATGTTATGATTTTAAACAATTTAAAAGACAAACGCATCATTTTAGCTTCTGGATCACCTAGGAGACAAGAAATCTTAAAATCCATCGGTGTTGATTTTACTGTTGAACTTCGATCGGTGGATGAAGTGTTTAGTGAAGAATTAAAACATCACGAGATCAGTGATTATTTAGCTCAACTGAAGGCTGACCAATTTAAAGACTTGAAAACAAATGATATCCTCATCACTGGAGACACCATTGTTTGGCATAACGACAACGCCCTGAATAAGCCTGGCGATAAAGATGAAGCTTTTCAAATGATTCAATCGCTTTCCAATACTACTCACGAAGTGATTTCATCATTCTGCATCAAAACCAAGGAGCAAACTCAGACTTTTTACGATTCAACAGAGGTGACTTTCAAACCACTTACCGATGATGAAATAGAGCATTATATAGATACTTATTCCCCTTTCGATAAGGCTGGAGCTTATGGAATCCAAGAATGGATAGGCCAGATAGGCATTTCAGAAATCAAAGGCTCTTTCTACACCGTAATGGGTTTTCCCATTCATCTGGTGTATGAAAAGCTCACTCAAATTAAATAGCCCTATGAAATTTATTCTGATTGTATTACTAGTTAGCTTAATGAGTTGTAAGACAGAGCCTCAGCCCAAGTCCAAGCTTGTTACAGATGCGCAGTCTAGAGAATTATCTGAAGCCTTCAAGTCCTATTGGTACGATGGTAAAGCTGAATTGACCAGTTACGATCTGGAATTCTATCGCTATGGAGAAAAACGGAATGGCAAAGCTGTTCTCATTTTTGTGACCGAAGATTTTAGAAAAGACACTCAGGTAAAAGCAAGTTCGAAATCAGAACAGACCGTTTCTGTAATTAAACTTAATTCCACTAAAAAGTTCAACACTGGCATTTATCCTTACAGCATTATGCAGAGTGCTTTTCTACCTTTAGAGTACCACTCCCCTGCATTAAAATTAACCTCAAGTGTTCAGGAATGGTGTGGCCAATCTTATGCACAAATCAACCATAGGGAGCGCTTTGAAATTGAAACTCATTCTTATTTTGAAGGAGAAGCAGATTCAAAATTTAAAATTCAACCCCTGGTCACTGAAAATGAGATTTGGACGCGATTAAGAATAAACCCCAAGTCCTTGGTACTTGGGAAACAAAAAATACTTCCAGACCTCTCTTACTTACAATTAAATCATAAAGAAGTCGCTGGATATACAGCAGAAATCAAACAAATGCAGGGAGATGATCTCGAGACAAAAATTGAATACGAAAATCTCGGAAGAATTGTTACCATTTATCAAAATAAAAGGTTCCCGTTTACCATAGAAAAATGGGAAGAAATTGAAATTAAAGGTAAGGATACACTGGTATCCACAGCTAAGAAAATAACTAGGCTTAAAACAAAATATTGGGAACAAAATTCAAGTAATTATTTACATTTGCGAGATAGTTTAGGTTTATGAATTTGATAGAAACTATTTTTCTTAGGTATGAATTCCAAATCATCTGGACAGCAGTAGTTGTTTTTGGATTATTACTATTAAGATTTACCTTAAAGCAATCTGCAAAACGAATAGCAAGACGTGATGAAATTAACATAGGAAGAACACGTCTCATGTTTAAGTACATCAATATTCTTGTTTCTTTTATCGCTTTTTTTTTGTTACTCATTATTTGGGGAGTAGAAATAAGGGAAATTACAGTTCTATTTTCATCCATCTTTGCCATTATTGGTATTGGCCTATTTGCCATTTGGTCCATTCTAAGCAATGTAACTTCAGGAATTATAATGTTTTTCTTTCTTCCATACAAAATAGGAGATAAAATCAAAATCAATGATAAAGATTTCCCTTTAGAAGCTATTATTGAAGACATAAAAGCTTTTCAAATGCACTTAAGGACAGACGACAATGAGTTGGTTACTTATCCAAACAATCTATTGTTGCAAAAATCAGTTACTTTACTCAAAAAAGATGCGATGCTGGAGCGCAACGAAAACATAGACCGCTAAAAAAGCGTAGAAATAATTGAGTATTATGGTGAGAGGCATGTATATTTGATCAAAATAATAAAATGAAAAGAGGTTTAAGTTGTATTTTATTTTTATTGATAAGTATTTCGGGGGTCGCACAAGAACCTAACAAACCATCTTCTTCAGAGATTTTTCAACACATCAAAGCGCTTAACTTTTTAGGCAATGTTCTTTATATCGCAGCTCATCCAGACGATGAAAACACAAATTTAATTACCTATTTTTCTAAAGAAATCAATGCTAAAACCACTTACCTGTCACTTACGCGAGGAGACGGGGGTCAAAACCTGATCGGATCTGAGCTTAGTGAAAAGTTAGGAATGATTCGTACCCAGGAATTACTAAACGCTAGAAAAATAGATGGAGGAAATCAATTTTTTTCAAGAGCGATTGACTTTGGATATTCCAAAACTCCAGAGGAAACTCTTAAGATTTGGGACAAGGATAAAATTCTTTCGGATGTGGTCTGGGCTATTCGTAAACACAGGCCAGATATAATCATCAACCGGTTTGACCACAGGACTTCTGGGAATACTCACGGGCATCACACCTCTTCGGCGCTTTTAAGCCTTGAAGCTTTTGAGCTAGCAGGCGATAAAAGCAAATATTCATCACAACTCAATTTGGTCAAGCCATGGCAGCCTAAACGTACTTTTTTCAATACGTCATGGTGGTTTTATGGAAGTCAGGAAGCTTTTGAAAAAGCAGATAAATCCAACTTTATCGAATTAGAAATCAATAAGTTTTATCCTTTAGAGGGCTTATCTAACAACGAAATTTCTGCTTTGAGCAGAAGTCAACACAAATCTCAGGGCTTTGGAAATACAGGCTCAAGAGGCGATAAAGTGGAATACATCGAACTTATAGAAGGAGATCCACTTCAAGGTAATGATCCGTTTGCAGGAATCGATATCTCCTGGAACAGAATTCCAGAAGGAAAAGCCATTGGAAGAATCTTGAGTCAAGTTGAAGATGATTTTAATTTCAAAAAACCCTGGAAATCTGTTCCACAATTATTGAAAGCCAAAGATTTGATAGACAGAATTGAAGATGAGTTTTGGAGAGAACAAAAAAGCAAACAAATTGAATCTATCATAACAGCCTCTTTAGGACTGTTTGTGGAAGCGCGAAGCAAAAATCCATACGCGAATCCTGGGCAAACCTTAGACGTTGAATTTGAAGTGATCAATAGAAGTCCTGAGCAAATCCAACTTAAGTCGATTTCCCAATCTGGACAATCGTTTGAGGTAAAGTCGACTTTTCTAAAAAATAATGTGGACTTCAAATTTTCAAATCAGTTCGTTTTGAATTCCGAAGAAAATTTCACAACACCCTACTGGCTGGAAAAGCAACCAGAGTTGGGAATTTACCAGGTGAATGACAGAAAACTTATTGGCTTACCAGAATCTCCAAAACCACTTGAATTTACATTCGAATTTGATATTGATGGTACTGCATTTCACATCAAAAAACCTCTTATTTACAAATATAATGATCCTGTAAAAGGTGAAGTCTATCAAGATTTTGAAATCCAGCCAGAAGCTTCTTTAAGTTTTAAGGAGTCGGTTTATATGTTTAAAAATTCGACTAAAAAAGCGATTGAAGTGGATGTAAAAGCTTTTAAAAATGATTTGTCTGGACAGCTGGAATTGGCTATTCCTGAGAATTGGGACATATCACCAAAGTTTCATGAAGTAAACTTAGAAAACAAAGGAGAGACTCAAAGTTTTACCTTTGAGATTACACCCACTACTGAAGGTGAAGTGACTTTATCACCAATTTTAAAACTAGCTAACAAAACCTTAAATAAAAAGGTATCAACAATTACCTACGATCACATCGGAACTCATCTTCTTGTTCAAGAATCAACCGCAAAGTTGGTCAATCTCGATATTAAAATTGGTGATGAAAAAATAGCCTACATAAATGGGGCCGGGTCAAGTATTCCTAGTAACCTCAGAGATCTTGGCTTTGAAATTAAAGAGTTTTTGCCAGAGGCTATTTCCAGTGAACTATTGGAAGGCTTTGATGTAGTGATCATGGGCATACGGGCTTACAATATCCATGATATTTTAGCCTACAAACAAGATATACTATTTCAGTTTGTTGAAAACGGTGGGACTATGATTGTACAGTACAATACCAACCGCGGTTTAAAAACAAATCAAGTTGCTCCCTTTCCAATGAAGATGTCAAGAGATCGGGTAACTGAAGAAGATGCCGAAGTGAGATTCATCAATCCAGAACATGAGGTTCTGAATGCTCCAAATCAGATCACAAAAGAGGATTTTAAAGGCTGGGTTCAAGAAAGAGGCCTTTATTTCCCAGATGAATGGTCTGAGAAGTTGACTCCTATTTTATCTATGAACGATAAAAATGAAACTCCAAAAGAAGGTAGCATTTTGATTGGAAAATATGGTAAAGGAAATTACATCTACACGGGCTTGAGCTTTTTTAGAGAGTTACCTGCAGGGGTTTCTGGAGCTTATAAATTGTTTTCCAATTTAATTTCTATCCACTAATATGTCTGAGAAGCCTCAAAAATATACCTGGAAAACAGCTTACACCTGGATACTTATTTGTAATGCCATTTATATTTTAGGTTTTTATTTATTCATGAATTGGTTTCAAAACTAAAGCAAATTCATGGAGACCATCGACTTTATCATTCTATTCGCAACACTTGCTTTTATTGTCATATATGGAAGCTTAAAGTCAAGAAAAAATGCCAATGTCGATGATTTCATAAAAGGCGGGAATCGATCCCGTTGGTGGACGGTGGGCTTATCGGTTATGGCTACTCAGGCCAGTGCTATCACATTCTTATCCACGCCAGGGCAAGCTTTTCATGACGGGATGGGGTTTGTCCAGTTCTATTTTGGTTTACCCATTGCTATCATCATTATTTGCCTGGTCTTTCTTCCCATCTATCACCGGCTCAAAGTATATACCGCTTACGAGTACTTAGAGTCTCGATTCGATCTCAAAACGAGAAGCCTAACCGCAGGTTTATTTTTAATTCAAAGAAGTCTTGCCGCAGGAATCACGATTTATGCTCCTTCTATTATTCTCTCTGCGGTCTTAGGTTGGAATTTGTTTTACCTCAACATCATGATCGGGATACTAGTCATCATTTATACGGTTACGGGTGGAACTCAAGCGGTAAATGTGACTCAAAAGCAACAAATGGGAGTCATATTCTTAGGCTTAATTACAGCTTTTATTTTGATCTTTTCTTACTTGCCAGATGATATCACCTTCAATAAAGCGATGAAAATTGCAGGAGCCAACGGTAAGCTAAATGTTTTAGATTTCTCATTCAGTTTAGATAATCGATACACGTTTTGGAGTGGAATCATAGGTGGAAGTTTTCTGGCCTTATCTTACTTTGGAACTGATCAAAGCCAAGTGCAACGTTACCTCTCTGGCAAAAGTCTAAGAGAAAGTCAAATGGGTTTGATCTTTAATGCCATTCTAAAAGTGCCTTTACAATTTTTTATATTGCTCATTGGCGTTATGGTTTTTGTCTTTTATCAGTTCAACTACTCTCCTATTAATTTCAATCCAGCTGCCAAAGAAGCGGTGTTAACTACTGAATATAATTCTGAATTTAAGAATTTGGAGTCTCAACTGATCACTGTACAGGATAAAAAGAAATCGCTAGCCAATCAATTTGCCGGTGAGGTAAATTCTTCTAAAAGCAACAACCTTCAAACTCAATTGAGCCAGCTTAATGCTGAAGAAATTGATTTAAGGGATCAAGCTAAAGTTATCCTTTCGAAAGTGGATGAAAAAATTGAAACCAACGACAAAGACTATGTTTTTATCCATTTTATAATCAATAACCTACCCAAAGGTCTGGTTGGATTACTACTTGCTGTTATTCTCTCTGCAGCCATGTCATCAACTGCTTCAGAACTAAATGCCTTAGCATCCACCACTACTATTGATTTATATAAGAGGAATAAAAAGACAACTCAAAAAGACATACATTACGTCAATTCTACCAAATTATTCACCTTAGGCTGGGGGGTTTTTGCTATTATTTTTGCCTGCTCAGCAAGCCTGTTTGACAACCTCATACAGCTTGTCAATATTATTGGTTCTATATTTTACGGTAATGTCTTAGGAATATTCCTTTTAGCCTTTTTTATCAAATTTGTAAAAAGCCGTGCTGTATTTATAGCAGCCATTCTAACTCAAATTATAGTATTGATAGGCTACTTTCAAGATTGGATGCCTTATTTATGGCTCAATTTGTTTGGATGTGGACTGGTAGTTGGTATTGCAATCATCTTACAAGTTTTCACAAAAAAACCGACTCAGGAACTGGAGTCGGCTTAAGAAGTCATAATAAACGATATTCGTTATTCAGCATTCCATTCTTTTAATGAATCTTCATTCATTTTGATGTAGTCTGCATTATTCGCCTTTTTAGCACCAGCAAGAGATGCCTTTGCTGTTTCGATAGCCTTAGCTTTTTTACCATTTGCAGCATAAATTAATGATTGTTGTCTCAACATCCAGAACGGTTTAGGATCTGACATTTCCATGCCCATTTCCATCCATTTTTCAGCTTTATCAAGATCTTTACCAGCACTTAAATAATAAACAGCAGAGTTAAAATAGTCTGCTGCAGATGGGCCAGACATCACTGAATTGATGTTTTCCATAACCAGGTCATCGGTTGGGAATTCGATGGGTACTTCCACCATTGTTTTTTCCCAAGACATGACTAAATGAGCCTTATCTAAGGTGATAGCGTCAAAATCTATAGTGAAAGTTTGAACAGCATGATTCAAAGTTTTTACGGGTACATTGATCATTGCCGCAACAGAATCTTCGTTCCATGTTTTTGGCAATCCCCAGTTTTGTGTTTCTTCATAAAAGAAAACATCCCAACTTCCTTTTTTTGGAGTAGTATAGATGGCATAGTTTCCGGCAGCAAGTGATTGACCTCCAATTTCAACATCATCTGTGAAAGTGATGATCGTATTTTCATTGGCTCCAGTTCTCCATCTTTGATCCAGAGGAACAAGGTTTCCAAAAATTACCCTTCCATTTGCAGAAGGTCTAGAGTAAGCAATACTGACTTCAGAAAGTCCTACATTTTGAGTAATTGTGGCATTGGGACTCGGCTGTGGAGTTTCAATTTGTGCATAAGTAAAAACTGACACTGATAGTGCGAGGGCAATTAAAATTGTTTTCATATGAATCTGATTTAAAGTTATTTTTATTTCAATTCTGAAAGATAAGGAAATAAGCATTTCAAAATTCTTACATCTTAAAAATTACTCATCAATAAACCTTTCTGAAATCCTTATCTTTGAAAAAAAATAATAGATGGATCTCAATCTCATTCCAAGACTTAAACATACGGACGCTTCCAACTTTTTCCTTTTAGCTGGACCTTGCGCTATAGAAGGTGAAGACATGGCTTTAAAAATTGCTGAGCGAATTTTAAACATCACCGACAAACTTGAAATTCCTTTTGTATTCAAAGGATCCTTCAAAAAAGCAAACCGAAGCAGAATCGATAGTTTCACAGGAATTGGAGATGAAAAGGCCTTAAAAATACTGAAAAAAGTTAGCGACACTTTTGATGTTCCAACGGTTACAGATATTCATCAAGAAAGTGATGCAGCTATGGCTGCTGCATATGTGGATGTACTTCAAATCCCTGCATTCTTAGTGAGACAAACCGACCTTTTGGTCGCAGCTGCAGAAACTGGTAAAGTGGTGAACCTTAAGAAAGGACAATTCATGAGCCCAGAAAGTATGCAACATGCCGTTCAAAAAATTAAAGATTCTGGCAATAATAAGGTAATGATTACCGATCGTGGAACCATGTTTGGTTACCAGGATCTTATTGTAGACTTTAGAGGCATTCCTACCATGAGACGCTATGCATCAACGGTTCTGGACGTTACGCATTCCTTACAACAGCCCAACCAATCCTCTGGGGTAACTGGCGGAAGACCAGAAATGATAGAAACAATCGCTAGAGCTGGAATCGTCAATCATGTGGATGGACTGTTTATTGAAACGCATTTTAATCCTAGCGAAGCGAAAAGCGATGGTGCCAATATGCTCGATCTCGAACTTCTTGAAGGGCTCTTGACAAGATTAGTCCATATCAGAAAAACGATCAATAGGTTTTAAGCGTCTTTGTCTTCTGTAAGGTCTACCATATCGTCTAAAGCAGAATTGACTTCAACTTCGGTTTTGGTCAATATGGTTTTGCAAAATTTGATGAGCTCTGAAGCTCTTTTTACTTTTTTGGAAAGCTCATCAACAGAAACTGAATCGTTTTCAATGTCAGACACTATAGATTGAAGTTCCTGGAGAGCACTCTCGTAGCTTTCAGTTTTTTTCATTGGATTTAATTTTAATAACATCACTTTCAGCATAGCCGTCGGCAAACATCGTTTTTAATCGATCACCTGGCTTTAGTTCTGTCGAAGATTTTATGATTCTATCGTTGACAAAATTCAAAGTATAGCCGCGTTGTAGTAAACGCTCTGGCGATAGTAAATTGAGTGTAGACGATAAGTAATTGAGTTGTTGATGTTGATTTTCTAGCTTATTCTTTCCTTCCTTTTTTAAAGATTTAGAAAGCTGAACTAAGTCTTGCTGTTGCTTTTGAAACTTTTGCTTGGTGAGCCACCCCAATCGATAACTGGAATTATCCAGGTGATCAAACCGTTTGCGCAGCAATGAAGGAAGTGTAGATTTGATACGTTGACGCTGTTCCTTCAGGTAGTAATGGTGATTTTGCAAAAGGCTGTTAACCTCACTTTTGAAATTCTGATGAAGGTATTTAAGCTCCTGTTGCTCATCTTTCAGTTTCGATTTGACCAGACTTTTAAAATCTTCATTTAAAGTCTTTAGTTCATAGAGACAATCCTGAAAAGACTTAATAAAGAAATAAGCCACGTCGGTTGGTGTAATTTTATTGGAATACGTCACCATTTCCACCAGAGTTTCATTGGTGGAGTGTCCTATTCCTGACACCACTGGAAGCGGAAATCTTGCCACTTTGGAAGCTAGCGCAAAGCTATCGTAACAGCTTAGCCCCACATCCCCACCTCCGCCTCTTATGATGGTTACTACATCAAAATCTTGCTTTCTTCGTTCTATTTGTTCTAAAGCTTCGGCGATGGAAGTGATCGCATTGTCGCCTTGAAGTAAAGCTGAAAATAATTCAATTTCGAAATTGAAATGAGCGTAAGTTTTGGAAATAATATTGATGAAATCTTGGTAGCCCTTGCTGGTTTGAACTGAGACCACAGCTATTCGTTGTGGTACTTTTGGAAAGTGTAATGATCTATTCAAGTTGAAAATTCCCTCTGTTTTAAGGCGTTTTAAACTTTCCAATTTTTCTTTGGCCATTTCTCCTAATGTGAAACTGGCATCTATATCTATAATATTTAAAGAAAACCCATAATTTGGGTGATAGTTCACCTTGGCAAGTACCAAAACTGTCATTCCTTCAGAAATTGGCTTTTTGGTAAGGTCTTCAAATTGCCTGGAAATAGTTTTAAACGTATCCGACCATATGGTGGCTCGCATTTGAGCTAGAATTTGTCCGTTTTGTTTTTCAACCAGATCGGGATAGCAATGCCCGCTTTTGGTATAGGCATTGAGTTTTGCTATTTCTGTTTTTATCCAGTAAGGCTTGTTATAATGCGTAGTAATCATTCGCTGCAGGCTTCTGCCAATGTCCAATAGTGTAAATACAGAAGTTGCTGAAGTCGTTGACATGATTAACTATTAAGGTAGCGTTCTTTGATGACATGAATGTGGTGCTTTTGATGACCACATAAAATAAATGGAATTACTCGCACAGAAAATGGACCTCCACTAGCCTGTCCAATATGAGTTAAAACTTCTTCATTAAAGCTTTTATAAAGATAAATACTTGAGGTTCTTACAGCTTTAAATTCTTCTAGTAAATCCTTTAAACTTCTGTGGTTAGAAAAACAGTGCTCCGCGTAATGGTTTTCGTCATAACCAGGAAGTTCTGTAAAATCTGCCCTTGCAAACCTTAGGGCACGATTTACAAAAATACGTTCTGTATCTATAAGGTGCTGAAGAATTTGTTTAGGCGTCCATTTTCCTGAAGCATATCGAAACTCATGCTTATCTTCTGGAATAGAATTAAAAAACTGAATTAACTCTTCCTGTTGCTCTAAAGCCTGAAAAAGTTCTGTACTAGCAGAAACCCTACTAAGATATAAATCATAGTAGGGTTTGTACTCTTTGGATGTCACATCTGATTTTACGATCATATTATTCGACACGTTTCACATATTGTCCATCTCTTCTTTGTTTTTCTTCCCTCAAAAGAGCCAATTCTCTACCGGTTTGCCCCTGCACTGATGAATTTTCCTGAGCTCGTCTTATCAAGTAAGGAATAACATCTTTTATAGGCCCAAAAGGTAAAAGTTTAATGGCATTTGCATTTACTCTTCCTAAATTAAAACTGATGTGATCACTCATTCCATAAAGTTGTCCAAACCAAATTCTATCATCAGATAAATATAAATCCTTCTGATTCATCAACTGCAAAGCCATATAAGTACTTACCTCGTTATGAGTACCAATGAATTGGGCAATGTCATCTACATTATCAATACAGTAACTCATCACCGCGTTGTAATTTACATCGGTAGCTTCTTTATCCTCACATATCGGCGTAGGATAGCCTAGTCTTTTAGCTCTTGCGTTTTCCTTTTCCATATAGGCACCGCGAACCGTTTTAAAACCCAGTTTGAAACCTTCTTTCTGTGCTCGTTCGTGAATGGCTTTCACATAAGATAACCTATCCCAGCGGTAACATTGCAGGGTATTGAAAATGATGGTCTTTTCCTTATTGAATTTTCTCATCATGTCTTCAATAAAGTTATCTGCCGCATCCTGCATCCAGGATTCCTCTGCATCTATGAGAAGTCTGGTATTATTATCGTAGGCAGCCTGGCAAACTTTTTCAAATCTCGCTTTTATCCTTTCCCATTCTTCTTGCTCCTCATCGGTTAACGTATCATTCGCGGTCACTTTTTCCCATATTTCAAAACGACCAAGACCAGTAGGTTTCGCAACAGCAAATGGGATTTCTTCTGCACTGGCTGCGTATTTGATAATTTCTATTTTGGTGTCTGCCGCCTTGTCAAATTCTTCCTCGTTTTCTTTTCCTTCAACCGAATAGTCTAAAACGCTATAGACATTTTCTTTACGCATTTTTTTTACCAAAGGCATACAATCATCCTGACTTACACCTCCACAAAACTGCTTAAAAATAGTAGCACGAACAAGAGGCTCTATAGGAAGTTTTAAGTTGAGTGCCAGATTTGTTGCTGCGGTAGACACAGGAACAAAATAAGGGATGTTCATCATGGTGAAAAGAAATAAAGACCGTTTTAGATCTTCGTCAGATTTCAAAACAAATGCATGTTTTGTATTATTGAATATTTTAGTATCTATCATATGTAAAAAATGTAATCAAATATAGGTATTGATGTATTATTTTCGCTGAAGCCAAGCAGCTATTTTAAGAATCTTAACAAAGCTTTCTCATGATGAATACTTTATCTTTAAAAAACTATAAAATTGCTTTTCAGGAAGAGGCTTATACAGAACTTAATCAGCTTATTAAAGATGAATGTTATTCTTCTATTTACATTCTAGTTGATTCTAACACCAATGAATACTGTTCTAAATTTCTTTCTGAAAAGATTGAAGATGAAGTCAAAATAGAGTGGATTGAAATTGAACCCGGCGAGGAACATAAAACCATTTCCACCTGCAATGAAATATGGAAAACACTTTCTGAAACTGGTGCAGACAGAAAGTCTCTAATTATCAATCTTGGTGGTGGAATTGTAACCGATATTGGGGGGTATGCCGCATCTTGCTTTAAAAGAGGCATTGACTTTGTTCACGTACCAACTACACTTCTGGGAATGGTAGATGCGGCTATTGGCGGCAAAAATGGTGTCAATCTGGATAGTTTAAAAAATCAAATAGGCATCATAAGAGTTCCCCGGTTGGTTCTTATAGATGTAGGTTATCTTGCTACTTTACCTGCTGAAGAAATGAGAAGCGGTTTGGCAGAGATGTTGAAACACGGTTTGATTGCCAATGCTGATGACTTTTTTGCTTTTCAGGATTTATCTCAGTTTCAAGTGGACAAACTACCTGAATTGATCCGAGATTCAATTCAAATTAAGACAAAAATTGCAGAAGAAGACCCTCATGAAAAAGGTTTAAGGATGGCTCTCAATTTTGGACACACCCTTGGTCATGCCATAGAATCATACCACATGGAAGAGGTTTCCAAAACCAAATTGCTTCACGGGGAAGCGGTAGCTATAGGAATGATTTTAGCCCTTAAACTTTCGGTAGAAGTCCTTCAGTTTGATGAATTAAAATGTGATCAAGCAAGTCAAATTATCACTACCTATTTTAAACCAGTGGAATTTTCGGAAGAAGATATCTCCAAAATCAAAACTTACCTTAAACACGACAAAAAAAATTCGGCTGGAAATATCAATTTTGTTTTACTTGAAGCCATTGGTCAGCCAAAAATCAATTGCAAAGTCAGTGATGAGCAAATAAAAAAGGCCTTTGCATATTACAAAAGCCTTTGATTATAAATTATATTTTGACTGCTAATTTATAGCTGCCTGAGGTTCGGTTCTTGTTGTGGTTTCCAAAGTAGCTAAGTAACGTTCTGCATCTAAAGCAGACATACATCCAGTTCCTGCTGCCGTCACTGCTTGTCGGTAAATTTTATCCTGAGAATCTCCACAAGCAAAAACACCTGGATAGTTAGTCTGTGTAGATTTAGGCTTTGTGATGATATATCCTACTTCATCCATATCCAAATAGCCTTTAAAAATATCTGTGTTTGGTTTGTGACCAATCGCAATAAAGAGACCAGTTATTTTGATTTCTTCTTTCTCTCCTGTTTGATTATTAACCATCCTTAAACCTTCAACCACTGTCTCACCAAGGACTTCGTCTACTTCAGTATGGTACCTCAAGTCAATATTTTCCGTGTTCTCAACTCTATGCTGCATAGCTTTAGAAGCTTTCATAGCCCCTTTTCTCACCAACATAGTCACTTTGGTACAAATGTTTGCCAAGTAGGTTGCTTCTTCACAAGCGGTGTCTCCACCCCCTACAATCGCTACATCCTGGCCTTTGTAAAAGAATCCATCGCAAACTGCACAGGCAGAAACTCCGCCACCTCTCAACTTTTGTTCGCTAGGAATGCCCAGGTATTTAGCAGAAGCACCAGTAGAAATAATAACTGTTCTTGCTTCAACCCAAGTCTTATTATCGATTTGGGCTTTATGGATTCCTCCCACTTCATCAGATAACTCAACTTTAGTTACCATTCCAATGCGAACATCTGTTCCAAAACGCTCAGCTTGCTGCTGAAGCTCAACCATCATTTTTGGTCCATCAATTCCATCGGGATAGCCAGGAAAATTATCCACTTCTGTTGTTGTTGTAAGTTGACCACCTGGCTCCATTCCTGTATAAACAACGGGCTTCATATCTGCTCTCGCAGCATAAATAGCCGCTGTGTAGCCTGCGGGACCAGAACCTATGATAAGACATTTTATACGTTCAATTGTATCTGACATAATTTGTAATTTTATACAAAGGTAGTAAGATTTTAGGTTTTGATTGGGTGATTAAATTCGTTATTAACATATAGCCATAATCTAAACTTATGCTCAATTTCATTCAGTTCTAAATTTGATAGACGTTTTAAAATTAAGCAGTAATAAAAGTGACTTTAGGCTTAAACTGGACTTATTTTAATAAATTTGAAATAAAATCCAATCAGATGAATAAGGAGCTTTTAAAGCAACTTGAAGATAAATATGAAGCTCTTGGTGAAAACCCTGATAACTATCTAAAAGGACTTCTTCACGCGAAACCGATTAATTATTGGGATTACATCGAAGTAGGTACACTTTTAAATCTGCAGAAGCCAAAAACTGACTTCAAAGATGAAACTGTTTTTATTGTTTATCATCAGATTACAGAACTCACTTTAAAACTTATGATTCATGAAGTACAGCAGCTCGTAGAAAGCTCTGATTTCAATTCTGAAAACATATTTACCGAGAAACTAAAACGTCTCATCAGGTATACAGATTTGCTCATCACCTCTTTTGAGGTCATGACCGAAGGTTTGGATTATGACGATTATAATAAATTCCGAATGTCTTTGACCCCTGCAAGCGGCTTTCAAAGTGCTCAATTTCGTTATCTGGAACTCATGTGTACACCAACGCTTAACCTGGTGAATGATGAAGGGCAAAAAAGACTTTCCAGCCATCCAAACATAGATGAGATTTTTGAAAATGTATATTGGAGGGATGCTGGATACAATAGGACAACTGGAAAGACCTCATACACATTAAGGGCTTTCGAAAATAAGTATTTACAGAGTTTTAAAGAGCTTGCGGCCTCAGTAAAAGGAAAAACACTCTGGGAACAATTCCTAAAATTTAAAAATCCATCAGACAATTTAGTGTTCAGAATGAAAGATTTTGATCACCAATACAATGTAAAGTGGTCGATGACTCACCTGAAAACAGCTGCGAAATACCTTGATAAAAAAGGAGAAAACAAAGAAGCCACAGGAGGTTCTCCCTGGAAAAAATACCTACATCCAAAATTTCAACAACGAAGTTTCTTTCCTGGATTATGGAAAAAACAAGAAATCTTAGAATGGGTATAATATTTGTTACTTTTGAAGTATGACTTTATTTAAATACATTATAGGAATAATTCTCATTTTCAATGGAATTGGTATGAACGCTCAAACAGATTTTGAAATGTTTGAAGCACGGCCTATCATGTCTTTAAGTTTCAATACAGATCCATTTTCAGTGAGAACTGTTGGAAAAGAGTTCAATCTTCCGGAAGTTGATATTTTTAAAGATAAATTCTCAAAACGACCTGAAATCGATATGATAGCGGCTGCCAATCGTAAAGCTTACAGGGCTCAACAACAGCAAGAACAACGTTTTTCTTTTGTAGAAAGACAGTCTGCCATGTTTAGTAATTTTAAGCCTAAGTTTGATAATTCCTCCTCCTCGCCCTGGGCTCCTTCATATCATCAACAGCCAATATATTCTGGGCTTAACCGGATAAAAAATTCAGCTTACGAAGATTTAGGAGATCAGTTTAATCGCATGTCCCCATTTTTTCAACTTTCGCCATACAGAGCCAGGAGGAACTCAGGATCTGGTTTTTATTTTGGCAGATAGTTTACTTCTTCAAAAATATGCCTACACCATTTTCTATTGTAATTTGTCTCTCTTTGTAAAGGGTCCCAATCGCCTTTTTGAAAGCTTTTTTACTAAGATGTACCGCATCGTAAATCGCTTCTGGTTTTGATTTATCGTGAAGGGGTAAAAATCCGTCTTCGGTTGATTCCAGAACTTCCATGATTTTATTTGCATTTGGCTCTATCCCCCTATATCCCGGACGTTGTAATGATACATCAAGCTTGTTATCAGGTCTTATTTTCTTTACGACTCCCTTGAGCCTATCCCCCGTTTTTAAGTCTTGAAATACCTCATCCTTATAAAGTAACCCAATATGAATCTCGTTAACAATCACATTATATCCCATTTCAGTGGGATTGGTTACAATCAAATCTACCTCGTCAAAATGTTCAACAGTTAATATGGAATTATCCACAAATTTATTGACCCGACTAGAAGCCACCAAGCGATTGGTTTGTTCATCGAGATAACAAAATATAAGGTATTGCTCACCTTTCACCATCTTGTAGGCTTGCTCCATATGTGGAACAAACAGATGTTTCTCCAGCCCCCAATCTAAAAATGCTCCAAAATCATTGCTATCCACACAAGTCAGGTAAGCGAACTCATCTAACATTACCTTAGGCTCCAAAGTAGTTGCCACTGGACGTTCATCAAAATCTAGATAGACAAAAACCTCAATCTCACCTCCAATTTCAAACCAACTGGGTTTATACTTATTGGGAAGTAAGACTTCATCACCAGCCTCATTTGTTAAGAATAAACCAGGAGGAGTATCTCTATCTATCGTTAAGGTATGCTTTACGCCTAAGTCTAACATTCAAAAATTAATTTAGTCTGCAAAAGTAATCAATTTAAAAATTGAATCTGCTTTAGTTTTGCGGAGACTGTGCTGTTTTAATATTTAAAACAGATTGAAAATCAATATGATCCCTCAGGTAATCGAAATAAGCCAAAAGCACTTTATCATTTTCTAGTCTGGGAGTGAAGATTTCGATAAGCTGAGGAGACTCATTTCTTTCGAAAAACAAGGGTAGTTCCTTATCGACTTCTTTTAAATTTTGCGCAACTGTATATTGAATTTTATACATCTCACATAAATGCTTCGCATTTAAGTTGTGAGTGGTTTCAAAATAATTAGCAAAATAATCTTCATCTTTATTCCCTGGCAGAATTCTAAAAATTCCTCCACCAGCATTATTCAAAAGAATAATCTTGAAGTCTTTTGGAATATAGGAATTCCAAAGCGCATTAGAATCATAAAAAAAGCTCAAGTCCCCAGTTACCAGGGTGGTGCGTTCTTGGCTCGCAACCGCATAACCAATCGCTGTGGAAGTACTACCATCAATCCCGCTTGTTCCACGATTGGCAAAAGCTTTTATTTCTCTTCTAGAGTCAAATAAGTTAGCATAGCGAATACTCGAACTGTTAGCAAAATGTACGGTTTCATCTTGAGGTAAATTCTCAAACAAACTGTAGTAAAAGGCAAAATCAGTGAAAGCTATTTCATTTTTATACGATTTCCGAAACTCTAGCGTCTTTAACCTGATGGTGTTCCAGGTACTGAAATACATGGAGTCAACTGTCTCTAGCGAAGCGCTTACAGTCTCAAAAAAAGAATTAACGGAAGTTTCAAAATGCCTTGTCAAACAAAAAAATGTATCATTAGCTTCTCTGGGATCGATATGGAAATGCTGATTTGGCTGAAATTTTCTCAGAAATTTTTTAATCTTTTTTGACACAATCAAACCTCCAAAGGTAACCAGCAGATCTGGCTGAAGTACCTCAAATAAATCATTTGCATTTTCTTCCAGCTCGATTGGAGCCAAAATAGAATCTATATTGGTAAAGAAATTTTTATCTGAAATATTGGAGGTGATTTCAGTCATCACAATGACTGAAGGATCTCTGGAAAGCATTTCTAAAATTTCTTGATTTATTTGTTCATCCAGGTTCACCCCTACCAAAACCAATTTTCTCTCTGAACGATTCCAGGTATTGATGAAATCTGAAGCATCCCATTGAACTGGTTTGGGTTTCAAAGAATTCAAATAAGGAATTTGAATGCTCAGTTTATCTGTTTTATGATATAGAGGCTCGTCGAAAGGAGCATTAATATGAACAGGGCCTTGATTCCAAATAGCAGTTTGTAGTGCTTTATGCGTTTCTTCAGTATTAAAATCTAAAATCGATTGGTTGTCAGAATTGTGATAATCCCCTTTTAAATTTGCCGAATATAAAATGTGGTTTTTAAAAACATCTTCCTGTCGAATCGTTTGTCCATCACCAATATCGATTAAATGCTCAGGTCGGTCTGCCGATATAACGACCAAAGGTAAATTGCTGTAATAGGCTTCAGAAACTGCTGGATAGTAATTCAAAAGTGCAGAGCCTGATGTACAAACTACTGCTACTGGTGCATTAAAACGCTGGGTCATACCCAAAGCAAAAAAAGCCGCACAACGTTCATCGACGATACTGTAAGCTTTGATTTTGGGATGATTGGCAAGTGTAATCGTTAAAGGTGCATTTCTAGAACCAGGAGAAATTACTACATGCTCGATACCATTTTGAACACAAAGTTCGGCAATCAATTGAGCACTCGGAATAGTAGAATAAATCTGATTCATATCACAAAAATAAGATTGAGGACGGCTAAATCACTCAACTAACTTGAATTCTTATAGCACTTTTAACATCGTCTTGGATTTATTGACGGTTTCGGTCCATTCATCCTCAGGAATACTGTCTTTTGTAATGCCTCCGCCAACATAAATATGGATCTTCCCATCAGCGTAACTCATACACCTTAAATTAACGAATAAGCTGGAAGTCCTCACCACAGATTTATAAGCTTGATTCTCTTGGTTTTTAGTTCGTGCAGACCTCTGTTGATGCTGAGGCATATTCAATTCACCAAAAAATCCAGTATAAAATTGCCTATCATAACCTTCATTTGCCCTCAGGAAAGCATAGGCCTTTTCTTTGGGCAAACCACAAACCGCAGGTGTAGGATGCAATTCCTGAAGCACCTCTCCCAGCTTGGATTTTTCCAAAAGGGCCGTAATATCAGTTCTTAAGTGTAAAAGCTCGCCAGCTTTATCTGTTTTTCTATCAGAGATTTGAATGTTTTTTGAATGACTTTTTAGCGCCTTTAAGATTTCATCGGTAACAATTTGCTGCTCATCCTCTTCCTTTTTGGTCCACTCTCTTTCCTCATCCACTCGCTTAGTACCAGCCAGTGCCATGGTTTGAAACTGAGTTCTATAAGTTTTTGCAAAGATTTCTGGAGAAGCACCAGCCCATAACCCTACTTTCGGATGAAACCACACATAGGTAAAAGCTTCGGGGTAACATACTATCAATTTCTGAATCAGTTCTGCAGGATTTTGTAAATCATATGCAGCAGAAATTTTCCTTGAGATGACCAGTTTTCTAAACTCCTTTGCCTTGATTTGATCAATTGCATTAGAAAGTAACTTCAGGTAATTATTTCTTTCGTTAAGGTTTTCTTTTATACTGTATTTGCTCTGCGTTTGCAGTTCAGGATCGATAAGCTCAAATTTCAAAATTTCAGATGAAGCCTCAGGAAATACGATGGATTGAGAAGAAATTTCAAAAGGGGAAAATACAAATCCAGACTCATCGTAGCGCTGAAGATGACGTAATTCTGCGTCTTTTGGAAAGATACAACGCACCTCTTTATCCTCAGGAAGATGGTAAGCCACAAAAGGCATTTGTGAACTCCAGGCTTTATTTATATAGTGTTTGAGTTCTTGCATTAGCTGGCTTTAGGCAAGGCTATTGTGGTCAACTTTACAGCCGAAATCAATCTCCCATCAACATCTTTAAGCTTGATATCCCAAACTTGGGTTGTTCTTCCTTTGTGAATAAAGGTAGCAGTTGCATACACATCACCTTCGCTTAAACTTCTCACATGATTTGCAGAAATTTCCAACCCACGGATCATAAAATTTTTAGTATCCAAAAAAACAAAACAAGCCGCACTCCCCACACTTTCTGCCAAAGCCACCATAGCACCCCCGTGCAGCACACCATCAGGTTGATGAACTTTAGGGGTTACTGGCATTTTAGCTACAAGGAAATCTTCACCTACATCTACATAAGAAATGTCTAAAGTTTCCATTAATGTATTCTTATTGTAAGCATTACATTGCTCAAGCACATGTTGTTTATCCATTATTCTAGTTTGTTTTAACAAAAATACGAAAGCAGAAGCACCAGAGGAGTTTAGAGCTTATATTTTAAAAGAGTTTTATAGATTTTAAACAAAAACCTACTGCCTTAAATAAAAAGACCTGGTGTAATCTTCAGAGATTTTTCCTTGAATGGTAAAGCGATTTTGATGCCTTTTGGATGTAGGATCGTAATTTGGGAACCACTTCCACAAAAATCCACCAGCAAACCAGTCTTCTTTCCAAAAACTTTGATGCAAGCCTTGCAATAAATTAAGTTGAGCTTTTTCGTTGACTGGATTTTCATTTCTAGAAGAATCCCATGGTTCTTTTCCTGCATAATCAACGCTTCTATAACCATATTCAGTCAAAAGAATTTTGCGCTGATATAGTTTAGAAAAGGACTTCAACTCTTTTTTCAAAGCTCTAAACGCTAGATTAACTTCGCTTAAACTTGGTGTTTTAGAATTTGAAACCGGAAAATATCCGTCAATTCCTATAAAATCTAGACTATCCCAAAAATGAACCTTATGGTATTTATCCCAGTTTTCAGCATAGGTTAACTTCCCTGAATAAAGAGCTCTTACTTCCTGGATGAGCTCACACCAAAACTCTGGCCTTTGAGAAACAAATCCCTCTAATTCTGTTCCTAGACAAAACAAGGACACCTTATTTTGTTCAGCTAGTTTTACAAATGCCAAAATGTAAGATCTATAACTCTCTTCAAAGTGTTGCCATTCTTCTTCAGAAGACATCGATATATCTCCTGTAAAAATTCCTCCTGCTACCCAAATGTGAGGCTTTATCATAATTTGTAAACCTTGATCCTGAAGGGTGCTTATGTCAGATTCTATACCTGGAATTGTTTCGCCAGACCACTGGCGTTTGGTGTCGAAAATAAGCTTAGGAGTATTGGCTTCCGGCATAAAGGCGTAAGGCATAACCGCTACATAATTCGAACCTAATTGTTTAAGGCTTTCAGCGTGAGAAACATCTATAGTTGACTTTGAGGCCACCATACTCATGCCGTTAATTTTACCATCTTGAGCAACAGCCAAAAATGGAATGTAGAGGATAACTATGAAAACAAAAGAAAGTTTGAATATATTCATGTCCAACGAAATTAAACATTTACTTTGAAATTTAAATTTTCAAAAATCAATAAAGTGAGTCAAACCAAAGACGTAAGCTACCAAACAACAAATACCTACTCTACGCTGAATTCTATTACCAATGACACTAAGAACATTTGG